>JBDTHD010000214.1:0-3462 GCA_039937075.1 Ginsengibacter sp.
GCCGGCCTTCAGTTAAACCTTTTAAAATTAAGAATTTACGGTCGTTTTGTTGGAGGCTCTACAGATTTGAATAATCTCTATAATAATGATACCTGGAAAACGCAGATGATCCAGGTAGGCATTGGACTCGCTCTTTAAAATTTATTTTCTTATAAATTCAATCTCTTCATCTTCATTTAGCTTTACAATCGATGAAGGGGCATTTTTAGAGAAATCATTTTGACGGTGTTGAAGATGAATTGAATTGGCATCAAACCGTTTACAAACCTCCTGAATTATTGTTCTAAACTTTCTTAAAAAACTTTTTAAATTTTTTCCACCTTAGTTTCCATTCCGCCAAACGTGTATCAATCTTATCATCTACATCCCGTACGATTACATTTCTTTTTGCAAAAACTGTGTCGCTGGCGTCTTTGTACCAGATTATATAATTTTCATGCTCCATCCATTCCTTTATTTCAAAAATGAAAGGGTTGGTATAATATTTACCATGTGTTTCCACTGAAATAATTTCAGGTCTGCTTTTAAGATATTTTAAAACATACCATTCGCTTCCTTCAATATCGATACTTAGCAGTTCTATAGTGCCATCATCAATTTCTGAAAATACCATGCAAGGCACCTCAAAAGTATCTTCCTCACGAATTTTATATTGATCATTTATAATTGCAGGACTCGATTCTAATTCAGTAACAAATGTGGAGGCGGCAGCTTTGGATAATTTTATAACGCCATTATATTTCCAGACTGCCACAGGAAAAATTTTAATATTACATCCTTTAAAATAGTTTTTAATTTTTTCAACTTTATCCGTATCGGCTTCAACGAGCGTAGCCCGCACTCCGTCTTGAATAAAATCAACAATATTAGAAGTTTCCGGCAGATATACCCCCACTTCGCATACATGACGGAAACTCATGTTATGCTTTTTTATTTTTCTATATATTTTTTTTAGTGGCTTATTATTCACATTAATTTTATATCAGGTAAAAGTATAGAAAGGATTTAGAATTTACTAAAGTAAAAATAAATTGTAATGCTGCTCAGTTGCAGTTTTCTGACTTGTTGCAAATGTTTTATTTTGCACTAAGTGAAAAAAGATCCGTCCCATATTTTGATAAGCAGAACCGATAGTATTGGCGATGTTGTATTAACCTTGCCTGTTGCAAAATTTTTAAAAGATCGTTTTCCAAAAGTAAAAATAAGTTTCCTCGGTACAAACTACACGAGGCCCGTTATTGATGCCTGCATATTTGTGGATGAATTTGTAAACATGAATGATTTTCTCAATCAGACAATTTATTCAGAATCTTCCCTTCCAGATTGCATTATTCATGTATTTCCTGTAGTAGCAATTGCAAAGCGAGCAAAGAAATTAAAAATACCATTAAGAATAGGAACGGCTAACCGGGTTTATCATTGGACTACCTGCAATGAACTTATTAAACTAAGCAGAAAAAATTCCGATTTACATGAAGCGCAATTGAATCTGAAATTACTGGCCCCATTTGGTATCGAACTGGATGTTTCCTGCGAGGAAATTGAAGATTCATTTGGGTTAGAAAAAATATTGCTCTTGCAGAAAGAATTTACAGATCTTCTTAATCCCAAAAAATACAATCTTATACTCCATCCAAAATCGCAGGGAAACGGCCGCGAGTGGCCATTAGAAAATTTTATTTCATTAATAAAATCACTTGATAAAGAACGCTATTCATTCTTCATTTCGGGAACCGAAAAAGAGCGAACGGCACTTCAACCATTGTTTGATCAGGTATCAGACTTTGTTACTGATATAACTGGTAAAATGAATCTTTCCCAATTTATAGCCTTTATCAATCATTGCGACGGCATGATCGCAAGTGGTACTGGTCCATTACATATAGCCTCAGCATTGGGAAAAGACGCATTTGGAATTTATCCGCCTATAAGGCCGGTTCATCCCGCCAGGTGGAAACCCATTGGTAAAAGAGCTCGGGTTTTTGTTTTAGGGAGAGAGTGTAATGACTGTAAAAATAATCCTTCTGCTTGCTTGTGCATGAAAAATGTAAAACCTGTTTGGGTTAAGACTGAATTAGATGAAATTGCTTTAAATAAATTTGTTAGGTAAATATTTCCAATCTGTCTTTTGGATTTGTAAGTGTTGAGATTCTCTTGATAAAAATTATTAATAGAAGATATAAATGATCCGTTCGGAGTCGGCCTCTTTAAAACTTATTTTCGGATAAATTCAATCTCTCCATCTTCATTCAGCTTTACAATAGATGACGGGGCATTTTTAGAAAAATCATTTTGACGGTGTTGAACAATATAATCAACGCTATTTTTTATTTCAACAGAAACATCTTCAAAATTTTCCGGGAATTTTTCGCCTGAAATATTTGCTGAGGTTGAAACCAGCGGTTTTTTTAATTGCTGAATAAGTTGCTGGCAAAATTTATCTTTCACTATTCTTATCGCAATGCTTCCATCGATATTTATTAATTTCTCAGGTAAATGAATCGCATTTTTAAAAATAGCAGTGGTAGGTTTTTTGGCCGACGAAATAAGAGAAATTATTTTTAGTGAAGGGTTAGAAACGTATCGTTTGATCATGCTTACGTCATCTACTAAAATAATCATGGACTTTGTTTCTTCTCTTTTTTTCAAATCATAAACCTTTTTCACGGCATCGCCGTTTGTTGCGTCGCACCCGATTCCCCAAATTGTATCAGTAGGGTAGAGGATAGTTCCTCCGTTTTTCAAAATTTTAAGCGAATTAGTGATATCATTTTCAAAAGTACTCATCGTTTTTATGCATTAAGGGATTCTAATAATTGTTGGGTTTCTATGGTTAACGCACATTTGAAATGACCAAGAGGACAAGCTGCTCTTCCGTGTAAGCCGCAGGGTTTGCAGGAAAGATGAAGATTGGTTTGAACGATAATTGATTTTTCAGAAAGCGGATAAAATCCAAACTCCGGAATTGTTGAACAAAAGATGGCTGTGATAGGCGCGTTGGTTGCGCTTGCCAAATGCAGCGGCGCCGAGTCATTGCTGTAATTCATTTTTGCTTTTTTCATTAAAGCAGCAGACTCAAGGAAACTTAATTTTCCTGCTAACACAATTACTTTTTTATTGGTAGTTTTTTCTTTTATTCGCTGACATAAATTAATATCATCCGGCCCGCCCAATAAATAAATAAGATATTCTTCAGGAAAGTGATCAATCAAATCAACCCATTTTACTTCAGGGTATTGTTTTGTAAACCAAACGCTGGCTGGCATTATGCAAACAAAGCGTTCTTTGGTAAACTGCGAAATTTCCTGTTTATCTTTTTGAGTCGGATACAATTTGGGTTTAGTGAAACTGCCGTCGGTAAAATCTTCAATCAATTTGTTATTCCTTTCTACTTCGTGCAAACCCTGCTTAAATTCGTGTTTAATTTTTTTTGTAAAGAGATAGCTTAGCGGGTTTTTTTCA
>JBDTHD010000215.1:0-6198 GCA_039937075.1 Ginsengibacter sp.
CCGATCCCCGAAGGTCCGATGCAAAAGAAATATTGAATCTTAAAATAAAAAGGAGAGAAAGCTTTCGGCCATTTGCGCCTTCCATTTTAAAAGAATATGTTTCTGACTATTTCGAATTGACAGACGATGTTCCTTTTATGGAAAAAGTTTTCCTCATTAAAGAATCGAAGCGGAAAGAAATTCCCGCAGTTACCCACGTTGACGGAACCGGAAGATTACAAACGGTAGACAAGAACATTTCTCCAAGATATTATGGCCTAATAGAGGCCTTTAGGAAAAAGACAGGAATCCCTATTTTACTGAATACCTCTTTTAACGAAAACGAGCCAATCGTCAATACGCCGGAAGAGGCTTTAAATTGTTTTCTAAGAACCAACATGGATATGCTGATTTTGGAAAATATCTTAATTTCAGAAAAGCCGATTTAGCGGTCGTCACCGCAGGTCAGACCGCGGTTATCGAAAAACGGGATTTTCTTTGAAGTTGAAAGAATAAGTTCTCCGAAAGTCAGGAAGTTGATTTGCGCCTAAAGAAAAATAAGTTCATTTTTTTATTCCAAGAGTAGATTTAATCAAAATCATTTTACTATTGACAAAGTTTAAGGCGTAAATAATTGAATGCCAGAAATGAATTTAAAATCTTTAGTATTATAAGTATAAAGTTCGAAACCAGAAACTAAAGCAGTTGCGGCAATGAGGCTATCCGCAAGTAAAAGTCCATGGCTTAACCGGTATTTTTCAAGAAGGTCAAAAGATTGTATTGTAATCTCATTATTAATAAGAGCAATATTAAATCTATGAAGCTTTTTTGAAATCTTTGTCATGTCACTTTTTGAAGTTGCACCTAGCATTAGCTCCATTTTAGTTATTGCAGATAATATTATATTATTGAGTTCGATTGAATTTTCAAGAGTTGTTTTTGTGATTGCATGCCTGAATTTGGTTGTGTCCCAATAATCAATCATTACGTCAGTGTCACAAATTATTTTTTTCGTTTCCATGCTTTGATTCTAAGCTCTGAAGGATCAATATTCCTGCCGGTGAAAATATCATTCAAATCTTTCGTGTCAACTGATACATCTGCCGGTATAATAGTAATACCATTCAAGTTTATTTGGGTTTCTTTCTTATTTGATAAACCGGGTAATGAAATTTCAAACTCAAAATACTTGGCAAAGTCATATAATGCGTCCAATGTTCTTTTGTTTTTATATTTTATAATTATCTCGGGCATAACCTCATTATTTTAGCAAATTTAATAAAAAGTGATGAGGAACTTGACAATAGTAAAAAGGGTTTGAGCAGCCTTTCGCATCAGAATGACAACCAAATTAGAATAAAAGTTTACCAGTAAACCAACAAATATAACAGATCTTTATTTTCATCTTAAAAAGAAAATCTTTACATTAAATACGGTGTGACCTGCGGTACGACCGCGGTTATACACATAAAAATGGGAAACAAGAACTCAATATTAGGGGATAAAAACATTTGGCTTTACCTGCTAAAGTTTGCCGGCGTTTTTTGCATTTGTTATTTTGGGACGCTGGCAGTGATAGGAATTGCTGCGCCTGGCGGGGTTCATAGTTTGTTTGTAGAAAAACACCTGGATTATGTAAGTTGGATTAAGTTGTCTCTCATCCATGCTACAGGATTTATTTTATCGCTTTTTCATATCCCGACAAATACAGAACCGGGATTTATCATCAGGTTTGTAAACGGCCATGGTGTTCATATCGCTATGGATTGTGTGGGCTACGGAGTTTATAGTTTCTGGATTGCTTTTGTAGTGGCCAACCGGGGGAAAGTCTCAAAGAAAACGATATGGATTGTTGGCGGCCTGCTGGGGCTTTGGTTGATAAACGTGGTGAGAATCACTCTGTATCTTACTTCACTTAATCGCGATTGGTCATTTCCATTTGGAATTGATCATCATACATGGTTCAATATTGTTGCATATGTACTGATCTTTTTTCTTATTTTTTTATATGACAAATCCTTTTCAAAAAATGAAATCCGCAGGGGACAATAAGTTTCTGTAAGCCACGTTTAATCGATGAATCATCGAAAAATCGTTAAATAATTAAAAAAATAGCGTGCTTAAAAAAAAACACTATCTTTATTTCTTGCTTATCTTGAAATTTATATCATTTAATTCCCTAACTAACTAATGAAAGTTTCCATAATAACTGTCACAATGAATTCTGAAAAACACCTTTCAGATTGCATTTCTTCCGTGAAGCGACAAAACTATAAAGACATTGAATATATCATTATTGACGGCAAATCGACCGATGGAACTTTAGATATTATTCAGCAAAATAAAAAAAATATTACCTCCTGGATTTCGGAAGCGGATCGTGGAATGTATGACGCCATCAACAAAGGAATTAAAATGGCCACCGGCGATATTATTGGCATTCTTAATAGCGATGATATGTTTGCGTCTGCAGATTCGGTACGCAGCATTGTAGATTGTTTTGAGACAACAGGCACAGATTCTGTATATGGTGATCTTATCTACGTGGATGCTCTTAACACCCAAAAAATATTGAGGTACTGGAAAGGCGGATCTTATAAAAGATCCCGTTTTCGTTATGGGTGGATGCCCGCGCATCCTACATTTTATATGAAGCGGGAACTTATCACCCAATACGGCCTTTACGAAAATCATTATCATACAGCCGCCGATTATGAATTCATGGCTCGTTATCTTTTTCTTCACAAAGTGACCGCTACTTATATTGATTCAATGTTGGTAAAAATGCGCAGCGGGGGAATCAGCAATGTGACCCTAAAAAGCAGGATAAGAGCCAACCGCCGAGATTTCCTGGCAATGAAGAAAAATAGAATACCTTTTTCTTTTTTCGTTTCCATATTAAAACCTCTTATAAAAATTCCTCAATTTAAAAGCGGTCATGCAAAACAATATTTGCTCGAGGATATCGGGGAACCTTTTGTTATCTCGCCGGTTACCTATTTACCTGCCAAAGGATAATTTCTTAGATTTGTATCATGCGTTTCTTTCCAGCTAAAAAAAAGATACCATCTTATCGCGGATTTTCGTGGCTTTCACAGGATATTCACTCTCATTTACTCCCCGGAATTGACGATGGCTCCCCTGATATAGACACTTCTCTCGAACTTCTCAAATCTCTTTCAGACGCAGGCATAAAAAAATTTATTTGTACGCCACACGTTATTGGGGATATGTATCGCAATACGCCCGAAATCATTAATGATGCATTGTCGAGGCTGCAAAAAGCAGTCCGCCAAAATGGAATATCGATCGAGCTAAGCGCTGCGGCTGAGTACATGCTTGATGATCATTTCATGGAATTATTGCGAAGCAAACAGCCTTTGATGACGCTTACCCAAAATTATATTCTCACCGAACTTTCTTATTCAACGCCTCCCGAAAAGCTTGAAGAAATATCTTTCGAAATTAATACCAGCAATTACCAGGCTTTAATGGCCCATCCCGAAAGATATCCTTACTATCACAAAAATTACGAAGCTTATACCCACCTTAAAGAACTGGGATTTTTACTCCAGGTCAACCTTCTTTCTCTTACGGGCTACTATGGAAAAAATGTAGCCAAAGCAGCCAAATATATATTGGACAAAGGCCTCGCCGATTTTGTAGGAACAGACCTTCATCATTTTAAGCACCTGAACGTTTTAACCGACAGCAAATCAATAGAATTATTTGAACAATACCTGGGACATAAGGTTTTTAATGAGTTTATATAGCGGGTTAGATTTGTTTAGATAATTAGTTTAGATGGTTTAGAATTGTTTAGATGATTTAGAATGGTTGAGGCCGTTTAGCTAAAACAGGAATCTGTGGAATTTGTTTGCTTACTGTAATTACAGATGATTCTAAGAAATTCTGAAATAATGGTGAATTTATATAACTCAATCTCAATTACTGGTTTAGTTTTTACAAAAAACATTCTTGTTTTGGCGATTCAATTTTCTACTAAATAAAAAAATGGCCTTTTCAGGCCATTTTACATATTATTTTGAAATCGTTAAATGGATAATGATGATCCCCCAAATACAATATTTGTCAAATCAAAAGCCATTTAATGAAATTCGTAAACGATTAAAAGTTATATCCGATTGAGAAACTCAATGCAGGTAAAATTCCACTCAGCGCATTTGCACCTGCAAAATCACCTGATTTATCTTTAAAATTTAAATTGATATATTGAATTCCACCATTTAGATCTAAAACGAAACTGCTGTTCCATATCCACTGGTGCCCGATAATTGCTTTAACGCTGAAACCTGATATATTGGTTTTTGAATCTTGGCCTCCAGAATTATCTTCAACTTTAGCTGTTCCAAATTCAGCAGCCGCACCCGGTGCTACATAAGTTCCTCTCGGGGCCGATCCAGTGAAATAGATGCGGTATTCTGCTCCTAATCCAATGGTTGTGTATTTGAATCCACCTGACTTTAGAAACCCAAACGAAGGCAAAATTACGACCGAAGATTTTTCATTTAAAGCCCGCTCATATCCAAGAGAAGCAGCGCCAATTAAAGCTCCCAGAGGGTTTATTTTTACCACATTTGGCTGTACGTCGCTTTGAGCAAAAGCGGCTGTTGAGAATAAAAAAATTGCTGCTGAGAAAATTACTTTTTTCATTTGTTAGTTTGGTTTAAAATTGTTTTAAAAAGATTTATAGAAAAAATTGCTTTGGTTTGAAGTTCATTTCATTTGGTGTATATCAACAACAACGTGTGAACTACAGGTTTATTATCAAAAGTTATTTCTATTTTTTTTAGAAATAGATACAAATTTTATTGCAATAATAGATCAATCTTTGAAATAATAAAAGGATTCTTAGGAAAATTATTTCTTTATAGATCAAACCTTTTATTTTTATAAATTGTTCTCTCAAAATATAAATATGACAACACCCATTAATACAGCGCTTTGTTCTTTTGGAATGAGCGGCTTGGTTTTTCATTCGCCGTTTTTAAGCATCAATCCACATTTTAATTTTTATGCAGTTTGGGAAAGAACGAAAAATGAAGCGCAGGAAAAATACTCCAATGTGCTTGTTTACCGCTCGCTTGAGAAAATGCTGGAAGATGAATTGATTGAATTGGTGATTGTAAATACGCCCAATTATACGCATTATGAATATGCAAAAAAAGCACTGGAAGCGGGAAAACACGTAATCGTTGAAAAACCTTTTACCATAAATGTAGCAGAAGCTGAAGAACTGATTTCGCTTGCCAAAAAACAAAACAAAATAATATCCGTATATCAAAACCGGCGCTACGACAGCGATTACAAAACCATCAAAAAAGTTTTAGACAACCATTTGTTGGGAGAACTGGTAGAAGTAGAAATGCATTTTGACAGGTTTAGGGAAGAACTGAGTCCTAAAAAGCATAAAGAAACACCTGGCCCCGGCACGGGAGTTTTGTACGATCTCGGATCGCATTTAATAGACCAGGCACTTCAATTATTTGGAATGCCCGAAAAGCTTTTTGCCGACATCCGGATCATCCGGCCCTTTTCGAAAGTGGATGACTACTTTGAATTGTTGTTGTATTATCCAAAGCTGCGTGTGCGCTTAAAAGCAAGTTATGTAGTTCGTGAATCATTGCCAGGATACATTTTGCATGGCTTAAAAGGTTCTTTTATAAAACCTAAAACGGATGTGCAGGAAACGTTGTTACAGGCTGGCCATATACCGGTTGGAAAAGATTGGGGCACAGAACCGGAAACTGAAAAAGGCCTGCTGCATACTGAAGCGGATGGAATAATAGTGAGAGAATATATTACCAGTGAACAAGGAAATTACAACGATTATTACAACGCTATTTTCGAATCCATCCGCAATCATAAGCCGCTGCCGGTTAATGCCGACGAAGGAAAAGATGTTGTACAAATTATTGTAACGGCTGTTGAAAGCAGCAGAAATCAGAAGGTCGAAAAGATTGTGTAAGTATAAAATAAGAACCCCTTACCTGCACGCTATAATCCAACCAGGTTTCGTAAAATGAAAATATTGGATTGGGGACTTTAATCACATTTTGAATTTAAAAGTTAAGTAGAGCGATTTCCCTGGAAAAGCCGTAGGCTCGATTTTATTTTGTAGCAACGGATTTTAATCCATTGCAACTGAGTGATGGAGAGCCGTAGGTTCGGTTCATTTTTTTGGCAACGGGTTAAAAG
>JBDTHD010000216.1:0-2520 GCA_039937075.1 Ginsengibacter sp.
GCCGGTATCGCTACCAGCTCCTTGTACTTACTAACCCATTAAATTCTATTGCTAAATTACAAATTGCAGGCAGATAAACAAATTAATTTTCGGCGATGTTGATAAATTTCATATCCCTTCACATATCTAAACAAAAATCACTACCAGATTAGCAATCACTGATTATCAACAATTTATATTAATAAATTTACATTTTTCTGTTTAAAAAATCTTGGTAAAATTTATTTGGTTTATTTTATAAACTACTTTATTTTTGTGCTAAATTTATAAGAATGTACAGAATCTTTACATTTCCGCTTCTTTTAATAAGTTCATACAGCTTTGCTCAAATAAAAGTAAGTGGAAAAATAACCGGTGATAAAAAAATTCCTTTGCAAGGAGTAAGCGTCAGTATTGTCGATTCCTACAACGGTGCCACCACAGATTCTGCCGGGAATTATTCTTTTACGACTTCAGAAAAAGGAGCACAAA
Source organism: Ginsengibacter sp. (assembly GCA_039937075.1). Lineage (GTDB taxonomy): Bacteria > Bacteroidota > Bacteroidia > Chitinophagales > Chitinophagaceae > Ginsengibacter. The sequence continues at coordinate 472 of JBDTHD010000216.1, forward strand.
CTTTAAAAGCAACAGCATCGGGTTATAAACCTTTTGAAGAAAAAATAAACCTGCCTGCCGGTAGGCAAGGTATAAGTTCAACACCAATAATATTAAATACCGAATTAAAAGAAGCCATCACCGAACTAAAAGCAGTAGTTATCAGCGCAGGAACTTTTGAAGCAAGTGATGCAAAAAGAGCCACAGCTTTAAACCCGATTGACATCGTAACCACGGCCAGCGCCAATGGCGACATTACTGCCGCGCTAAAGACATTGCCCGGCACGCAACAGGTTGGAGAGAGTGAAGGATTATTTGTAAGAGGAGGCACAGCAGATGAAACCAAATATTTTATTGATGGCACACAGGTAAATAATTTTTATTACAGCAGCGAACCCGGGCAGGCAACACGTGGAAGATTCAATCCGTTTTTATTTAAGGGAACCATTTTTAGTTCCGGCGGATATTCTGCTTTGTACGGGCAAGCACTTTCTTCAGTTCTTTTACTGGAATCAATTGACCTTCCCGAAAAAACATCTGCAAGTTTTGGCATTTCTTATTTGAATGCAAGTGCAGGAATTCAAAAGCTTTCAAAAAATAAAAAATTTTCGTGGGGAGCCACTTATTCTTATACCAATCTTTCGCTGGTTTATAACTTGATAAAACAAAAATTTGATTATTTCCAGGTGCCTATCATTCACCAGGCGGATGCGAATTTTAGAATAAAAACTTCCTCAACAGGTATGTTGAAATATTATGGCACTTTTACTTCTACCAATGTTGGGTTTAGGCAGCAGGATGTTGATTCGCTAAATATGAAAGATGCTTTTGGTCTAAAAAATTTAAACATGTATCACAATCTATCATGGAAAGAATATTTTGGCGACGGATGGAAAGTAAATGTGGGAACATCTTATAGCACCAACAAGGACAATATAAATATGGAATTTCAAAATGACGAAAATCAAAAGCAGGAATTGGCTGAACCGTTATATGCTTATAAAAATTTTAATTTGATAAACAAAGGACAATATGCGAATGCAAAAGTGGTTTTTGAAAAAAAATTAAAATCGTTAAGTGCTATTCGTTTTGGAACTGAAGATAATTACAGCAATGAAAAATCAACCTACAACGAATATAACGGAACCAGTTATCCGCAAAACGTAAAAGAAAATATCATATCTGGCTTTGGCGAAGCGGATATTTACGTTTCTAATAATATTGCTGCGAGAGTTGGAGTTCGGGCGGAGCATTCCAAATTGCTCGATGCATGGGATGTGGCTCCGCGAATTTCTTTTGCATATAAACTTGCCGACAAAAGCCAGTTCTCGTTAGCTTATGGAACTTTTTACCAGGATCCGGATAGAAAATATTTGCCTTCTATTAACGCGTTGCATTTTCAAAAAGCAACTCATTACATTCTTCAATATGAAAAGATGGTCAAAGACAGGACGTTCCGCACAGAATTATTTTATAAAAAATACAATGACCTTTTAAAAACTACAGGCGCTAATAATGAAAATTTTACAGCCATAAATAATAATGGTTTTGGGGACGCCAAAGGGATTGAATTTTTTTGGCGCGATAAAAAAACCTTCAAAAATTTCGATTACTGGATTTCTTATTCCTACCTGGATACCAAACGCGATTTTCTAAATTACCCTTTTGCGATTGAACCATCCTATGTTTCAAAACACACTGCTTCGCTGGTCGTTAAAAAATTTGTGATGCCCATTAAAACTCAATTAAATATGTCATACACTTTTGCTTCGGGCAGGCCATATTATGATATTGTATATAACTATACCCAGGATAAATATTCTATCATGGAACAAGGGCGTACAAAGGATTATAACAATTTGAGTTTAAGTATTAATTATCTTCCTTCTATAGGAAAAACAAATGCAAAAGCCTTTTCTGTTTTCGTATTTTCAGTTACGAATATTTTAGGATTTAATAACGTGTACAATTATAATTTTTCGGTAAACGGTCAAAATAAAGTAGCGGTAGCGCCTCCTTCAAAAAGATTTATTTATCTCGGATATTTTGTGAGCCTTGGAATTGACAGGA
>JBDTHD010000217.1:0-7513 GCA_039937075.1 Ginsengibacter sp.
CCCCAAACCAGCGCCACATAACGTCGATGAACCGTGTGATCAAAAAATTGTTTCGCAAGAAACGTCATTGCTTTCGGCGTTTTGGCCATTACCAACAGACCTGACGTATTTTTATCTATGCGATGAACAAGGCCAAATCTAGACAGTTCTTCTTCATCAATTTCAGGGTTTTGTTGTTTTAGATAATAAGCGACCGCATTTACCAAAGTGCCACCAGGATTGCCGCTTCCGGGATGAACAACCATCCCCGGCTCTTTATCAACAACCATCACACTTTCATCTTCGTATACAATTTTAAATGGAATATCTTCAGGAATAATCTCGTTGGTACCAGGTGAATAATCCTGGTAAATAACAATTTTATCAAGTGGCCGCACTTTATAATTCGATTTCACCGGATGCTCGTTTAACAAAACCCTTTCGGCAGAGATCGCCTGCTGAATTTTATTTCTTGTAGCGCCCTCAACTCTTCCCATTAAAAATTTATCTATCCTTAATGGCTCTTGCCCTTTGGCACAAATAATAGTTTCACGTTCAAAAAGTTCTTCCTGATCCTCTTCTACCTCTTCGTTCTTTTTTCGCGATAAAAACTGATCTCCATCTACATTTATATGATCCATAATAATTCGATAATTAATGATTTAATAATTCACTATTCTCCATTCTCCATACACTATTCACCCTTCTCCATTCACCTTATCTTTGCAAATTAAAATCTTTGCATTGGAAAAACAGCAAGTCATTTTTGAAGACCTCGGAATTATTAATTATAAAGCAGCGTGGGATTACCAGGAAAAATTGGTAAAAAAAAATCTTGAGATAAAATCAGAAGCAAGAAAGTTATCAGTTATTAGTAACCAAATACCAGGAGATAAAAATTATCCTGACCCCATCGATCTTCCAACCGTTAATCATTTGCTTTTTTGCGAGCATCCGCCGGTTTATACTTTAGGAAAGAGTGGTCATTTAGAAAATGTGTTAATGAGTGAAAATGAAATGGAAGAAAAAGAAATTGAATTTTTCAGAACCAACCGCGGCGGCGATATTACGTTTCATGGTTTACAACAAATAGTCGGCTACCCTATTATTGATCTTGAAAAATTTTTTACTGATATAGGAAAATACATGCGTAGTCTTGAAGAAATTATTATACTTACCATTGCTGAATATGGGATAAAAGGCGAAAGAAGCAAAGGCGAAACAGGCGTTTGGATTGAACCAGGAATATTGGGAAAGGAACGCAAAATTTGCGCGATGGGAATCCGTTGCAGCCGCTGGATTACGATGCATGGTTTCGCTCTAAACGTAAATACAGATCTGAGTTATTTTCAAAATATTATTCCCTGCGGAATTGTAAATAAACAAGTTACTTCTATTGAAAAAGAGTTAGGTTATAAAGTAGATTTTGAAGACGCAAAAGAAAAAGTGAAACAAAATTTCGAAAAAGTTTTTGGTGTGAAACTTGTCTAAATAAGATTTGATTCTTAAAAACGGTTAGCAGCAAACAAACAAATAATACAGATTTTTAAATAACAGACTCTTAACTTTATTGGTCATTTTTCGAACGTCTTAGAATTGTTCAACAGCCGGCTCGCCGGTTATTTTTTAAAAACAAAAAATATTTATTTATGAAAAGAATACATCTTACGATTCTGTTTATTTCTCTTTTTCTGGCAAGTCACGCGCAGACTAAAAGTTTTATCGACCAGCCTTACATCGAAGTTGCCGGCAGCGCCGACACCATGGTAACACCAGATGAAATTTATATAAAAATTGACATTTCTGAAAGCGATACTAAAAACAAAACTTCAGTTGAACAGTTGGAAAGACAAATGTTTGATGCATTAAAATCGATGGGAATAGACGTAGAAAAAAATCTTACCACCAGCGATATTTCCAGCAACTTTAAAAATTATTTTTTAAGAGGAAAAAATGTGGTGAAATCAAAGGAATATATGCTCAAAGTAAAAGATGCTGTTACAGCTACCAACGTCTTTATCAAACTGGAAGATTTGGGAATTTCAAATTCATCCATTGATCATGTTGATTATTCACGTATGGAAGGAATGAAAAATTTAATGCGCACCAAAGCCATTGAAAATGCAAAAGCAAGAGCGCTCGCACTTACAAAACCTTTACATCAGGAGATTGGCCCTGCTATTTATATTTCTGATAATGAAGTTTATCCAATCAGGCCATTGGAACGCCAGGCAAAAATCAATCTTTATGAAGCAAATGCCACTGCTGACCAGGAATTGCCAAAAATTGATTTTGAAAAAATAGAAGTATCAGCCAACGTCAATGCGAAATTTATTTTGAAACCATAAAATTTAAAGAATTTTATTTATAAAAACCTCCTGTCAACAGGAGGTTTTTATAAATAGTAAAGCAACAAATTTCATTAATTCTTATTTTGCAGGAGATTTAAATTCCCAATACTTCTTTCAATTTTGAATAGCCGGATTTGCTTACCGGAATTTTTTCACCGGTGGTAAGTAACAATATGTGACTGTCTTTTTCATAAGCATCAATACGTGTAATAAGTTGCGTGTTGACAATATAAGAACGATGAACACGCACAAACTGGAATGCTTCAAGAGATTTTTCAAAAAAATTCATTGTTCGCTTTTTTAAAAAAGAGCCATCGTTGCTTATAATTTTTACGTAATCATCAGCAGCCTCAAGATAATGAACCTGGTGAATAGGAATGATTTTAATTTTATTCCCATCCTTTACTACCACCCGGTTTTGTTGAGTTGGTGATTGCGCTGCCGTTTCAATTACTTTTTCGATTGAAGAATTATTTTTCAGCTGATGATATTTTTGAATTGCTTTTTCAAAACGATCTTTACTAAAAGGTTTTAGTAAATAATCAACGGCATTTAATTCAAAAGCCTTTATAGCAAACTCATCAAAAGCCGTTGTGAAAATCACGGCAGGCGGTTCGTCTATCAATTCGAGCATTTCAAAACCATTGATTTTTGGCATCTGAATATCCAGGAAAATAAGACCGGGTTGATATTGTTGTATAGCTTTTATGCCTTCAAAACCATCGTTACATTCCGCAACCAGTTCAACATTATCAACCCCTTTTAAATATTCTTTTACAATACTCCTGGCCAATGGTTCGTCATCTATAATAATTACTTGCATTTTCTTTTGATTTCGTTTTCAATTTCTTTCTCAGGCTGCAGAGCCTGGGGAATAATTATCGTTGTACTAAATTGATTTCCTTCTGTCGTTGTTTTTAAAAGATCATTCCGTGCAAATAAAAGAAACAATCTTCTGCGAATAGACATCAACCCAAAACCGGTTCCTTTGCCAGGGTTTGATGTTTCAGGATCGAAAGGATTTTTGATAGTAATTTTTAGATTTCCTTGCAGCGATTCAGACTGAATTTCTATCAATACTTCGCCGGTAGTGTCATACAATCCAAACTTGATAGCGTTTTCTACAACAGGCTGCAAAATCAAAGGTGGTAATTTAAATTGAAGCGTTTCACCCGGAGTATCTATTGATGTTTGTAAACGATGACCAAATCTTACTTTTTCAATCTCAAGATACAATTGCAGGTATTGAATTTCTTCTTCAAGACTTATCCATTGCTGTTCATCTTTTTTTAAAGTACCTCTTAAAAAATCACTCAATTGGTAAATCATGTGCCTTGCTTTTTCAGGATCAACTAAAGTGAGCGCGCTGATAGAATTAAGGCTATTGAATAAAAAATGAGGCTGAAACTGGCGCCTGAGCTTGAATAGCTCTGCCTCCTTGGAAAGCCTTTCTGTTTCAACTTTTCGATCACCCGTTTCTTTATATTCCTGCTGGCTGTACCACATTAAACTAAACATGCTCATACTGCTCAACAACAGGAAACCAGCGCCAAACCTAATAAAAGCTGTGGAGTGTAGGATGTTTAAGTAAGGATCATCTGCTTTTAAAATCATCCACATTGCGCCGCGCTGAGCAACCAGCCAAAGAAAACCAACGGTAATACTTATAATAAGAATGTACCAATATTTTTCTCTCCGGGGAAGGTAATATTTCATGTTGTTGCTGATAAAAAAGCTACCAGCCGCCAATAAAATAATACTTGTCAGGCTATCGCAGAGCGCGTGGAATTCATCAATATTAATTTGTTTGAGAATTACATATTGCAGCAGTATCCATAGCAACCACCAGAAGGCGAAAAAAAAACGTAAACGATTATCAGACAAAATAGAATTCACCATTGTGTGGTTTAATTCATTTCAAATGTTTTTTGAAGGCAATTTGCATGCAAATAATTAGCACGCCTTTTGGTTATTTTCATGTACTCATCACCGTCTTCTTCTTCATTAATACGTGAATATAATTCAGCGCCATCAATCAGTTCATTTAACGAATGTAGTTCTGACACATCAATAAACTTCCAATGCACTGGCTTCTGATCATTATTTAAAAAATTATCTTCCTCCGAATCACCCAAAATTCTCGCTTTCTGAAACGCGTGCATTTCGTTTTCTGCATAAACAAGGCGCAACTGTTCGTCAAACTGCGGCGTATGATTGCCTTCTCCGCAAATAATTCTAAAAACCAATTTTGCAAGATACCATTTCATAAAACATGTTTTAGCGATTAGGAATTGATTGTATTAATAATTGGCGATCTCAATTCCGCCAAACAGGCAAGAGCCTTTGAGTATAATTTTTTTATCCTGGTCGGGCGTATTGCTTTGAAAATTGCGCTTATCTTCCACACCTCCGAATGTGGCAGAAATTTCTATTTGCACTTGCCAGTTGCCGGGTATTATTAACTTAGTGCCGCCGAAAACGTTATTTACTTCCAGAACAACGGTGCCCTGGATATCGGCCTGCATCATATTAATTTCTGCCCCTCCCATAAAACAGACTATTTCGCCTCCTTTAAAATTTTTCGATTGAATGTTTTTTTTTACACCTCCCAAAACCGAGTGCACATCGATGTATTCTTCATTGTCTTTGGCCGCCGAAAAATTATTGGCGTTCATTTCATCTTTCTGAAACCCCATTTGTTGTTGCCAGCGTGCTCTTCTGTATCTTCCGAAAGACTGACCGCGCGGACGCAGAATGAATAAAACACCTAAGCCAATCATAATAATTGGAGCAATATAATTTCCAATATTAATTCCAGGGACGGATTGGTCAATCAAAAAGACGCCTCCGATTAAAATCAAAACAAATGAGCCGGGGTTGTGGAACCTGCTTTTGATTCCTGTCAATAATCCAATGCCTATAAGAAGCACAGGCCATGTAAATATCCACGACGGTAAAGGCGCGCCCATTTTATAAGCCAGTAATAACAAACCTGCCAATACTAAAAATATTCCGCCGCCAACTCTTGAACTTTTTATTCTTCTTTCCATCTCCTGGTTATCGCGTTCCATAATTTCTATTTTTAACTTTCATTGATGAGACAAATTTATTCACTTCTTTATTTGGAGAAAAGCAGGTTTAGGTTTGGATAAAGAAAACGTCGGTAAAAAGCAGTTAACTATCGGTAAATAAAAATAAAAATTGAAAACAACAGTAAACTAAGAAATAAATAAGATTTTTATTTTGGGTAAAAGCAAGAAGAAAAGCATTTTTTTAGGCGATAACAAATAAGCCCACGACGCCAAGCGCGTATAAGATTAAAACGATGAAGGAATCAACGCCCATATAAAGTATTTTTTTCCGTGGCCTGAAAATAATTCCGAAGATATAAACGCCTGTTAAAATCAACGCCAAAGCAGTCAAATAAATGTCAGCACTTTTTGCCTGGGGCAGAACTGATTTTCCCGAAATTAAAGTGGCAAGAAGAAATAAAACTGGAAGAAAAGCATTGCCGCCAAAAATATCGCTTACCGCCATATCATATTTTTTAAGTTTCATTGAAGCCAGGCCTGTAGATATTTCCGGCAGCGAAGTAGCGGCTGCCAACACAGTAGCTCCAAATAATATTCCCTGCATTCCTATCTTTTTTGAAATTGCGTCTCCCGTTCGTTCGAGGCAATAGCCCGCAACCAATGTAACGATTGCTGTTAATAAAAAAATACCAATTTCTTTGCCGGTGCTTTTTTGTTTCTCTTGATCGCTATCCTTTTTACCGGTATCTTTTTGGTCCTTATTTTTATCGGAGTCATTTTCTTTGGCTTTCCATGGCAGTCCTTTGCCTGCTTTAGAAACTAATCCCAAGCCTACAATCCATGCAATAGCGATTAACAAAACTCCAGGGGTGACTCTAAAAAAAATAAGCGAAGATGGAAGCTGATGGCCTAAGATAACCAGCGTTAAAACCATCATCACCAATAACCCTTCAATGACACGCGGAAGCGAGGCGGATTGATAAGTAAGGCTTGTATTCTTCGGAGTACCGAACACATCAAGAACTACCAATACAAGTGTTTGCATGGATATTCCCCCAAGAACATCTCCAACAGCGAGTGCCATATTATTTTTTATCGACGCGCTGACTACGATTGCCATCTCCGGAAGATTAGTAACGAGAGCAAGTAAGATCATTCCTCCCATGGCATCTCCGAGCCCAAAATGTTTTGAAAGAAAACCGGTAGATTTGGATAAATGGATTCCTGAAATCCAGATGGCGACACCGGCTGTAATAAAAATGCCCAACAATAATAGAAGTGATAAATTTTGAAAATGCACTGATTTTTTAAGTTATAAATTTTTTGACGCAATAATTACACCAGTTAGAATTTACGTACTTTAATTGGTAAGCGGGTTTTAAATTTTATTTATAAAATCAATAGCAATCAGGATAGCCGGCCATAATTAATCAACACTTTTCTTTATTTTATCTTTGCAATAAAAAATTCTGAATTTCAAATCGTTATATAAAAGAATTGAAGCCCTTTCCCCAAAAACATATTGGCGCGAAATACTTGCTGCTTTAATGATTCTCCTGGCGTTTTACTTTTTTGGAAGTGAGCGCAAAGAACTACTTCAAATCATCCCAAATATAGAACACTCTGATACGCGCTGGTTGATGTTGGGACTCGTTATCACTTTTTTGTACGTACTTTTTCAAAGCGGCATGTATGTAAGCAGCTTTTCTTCCATCGGGCTTCCATTAAAATGGATCGATGCCATCGAACTGTTTTTGAAAAGAAATTTTTTAAGCATCTTTTTACCGGCAGGCGGCGTCAGTTCATTGGCTTATACACCAATGCAGTTAAGAAAAAGAGGATTTAATAAACCGCAGATTCACCAAGCTAGCGGCCTGTATGGTTTTGCAGGATTGTTCACCGTTTTCCTGGTAGGCTTTCCTGTAATTATTCTCTTTGCGTTGTCTGCCAAACATCAAACACAAAATGCCTGGATTGCGTTGGCTTTGCTGGTGATTATTTTGGGTTCAATTTTCAGACTTGCAAAAGCATTGAAATCAAAAGGAAGATTGTATGGTTTTATTGTAAAAAAAATCCCGCGTGTCGCTTCAGTAATTGATGAACTTTTTGCCGCTAATGTGAACAATAAAAAATATGCAGGAACTATTCTTT
>JBDTHD010000218.1:0-9986 GCA_039937075.1 Ginsengibacter sp.
AAAAAATTTTGGCTGCGAAGGTAAGTTAATTAGCTAATGTGCTAATTTGCTAATGTGCTAATTAACGAATACTAAAATTAAAAATTAGCTGATTTTCAATAATACCAGTAAACGAATAAATAATCTAAATTTCTATTTTCAAATTGCAGATAAGTGTCTAAAAAACATAGTGATTCAAAGATTCGCATTTACTTTTGCAGAAATACTCCATATTTAATTCATGTATTTTTGCACCACTAAAAAAATATTATGGATTTCACTTTATCAGAAGAGCATTTAATGATTCGGCAGGCGGCGCGTGATTTTGCCAATACCGAATGTTTGCCGGGAGTAATTGACCGCGATGAACATCAAAAGTTTCCTTACGAACAAGTGATGAAGCTGGCAGACCTGGGATTTCTCGGAATGATGGTGCCTGAAAAGTATGGTGGTGCAGGGTTAGACACCATCAGTTATGTTTTAGCAATGGAAGAGATCAGTAAAGTGGATGCAAGTGTGAGCGTTTGTATGAGTGTAAACAACAGCCTGGTATGTTATGGTTTGGAAGCTTTTGGTTCTGAAGAGCAAAAGAAAAAATATTTAATACCGCTGGCGCAAGGAAAAAAAGATGACAAATTGTATATCGGCGCATTTTTACTAAGTGAGCCCGAAGCCGGCAGTGATGCCACTTCGCAGAGAACTACTGCCGAAGAAAAAGACGATCATTATTTAATGAATGGAGTAAAAAACTGGATTACCAATGGAAATTCTGCGTCTATTTATTTGGTGATGGCTCAAACCCATCCAGAAAAAGGAAGCCACGGCATCAATACTTTTATCGTAGAAAAAAACTGGCCCGGTGTGCAAGTTGGCGCAAAAGAAAATAAGCTGGGCATTCGCGGAAGCGACACACACAGCATTTCATTTTCAGATGTAAAAGTGCCGAAAGAAAACCGCATTGGCGCGGATGGCTTTGGTTTTAAGTTCGCCATGCAAACCCTTTCCGGAGGCCGCATAGGAATTGCCTCGCAGGCTTTGGGGCTGGCGTCCGGCGCGATGGAAAGAGCAATTGCTTATTCAAAAGAAAGAAAAGCTTTTGGAACAGAAATAAAAAATCATCAAATCATCCAATTTAAAATAGCTGACATGGCGACGCGTATTGACGCCGCAAGATTGCTTTGTTTGCGCGCTGCGTGGCAAAAAGACAATAGAAAAGATTATACAGAAAGCGCAGCAATGGCAAAAGTTTTTTCCAGCGAAACGGCAATGTGGGTAACTACGGAAGCCATTCAAATCCATGGTGGATATGGTTATGTAAAAGAATACCATGTAGAAAGAATGATGCGCGACGCAAAAATTACTCAGATCTATGAAGGCACGAGTGAGGTGCAGAGAATCGTAATCAGCAGGGGCATTTTGAAATAATATAATTAATTGGAAAATTTGAAAATGAAAGAATTTGAAAATAAAAAAACGAAACAAAATTGCCTGTAAATTTAGAAAAATATAAAGAAATTGTTGCAGAATTAAAAGAGAAAAATGTAACACTGGTTGCGGTTTCTAAGACAAAACCGCTTGAAGATATTTTAGAATTATATGAGCTTGGCCAAAGGGATTTTGGAGAAAATTATGTGCAGGAATTGGTCGAGAAATATCAGCAACTTCCAAAAGACATCCGCTGGCATTTTATTGGCCACCTTCAGTCAAACAAACTAAAATTAATAGCTCCGTTTGTATCCCTGATACAAAGTGTAGACAGCGAAAAATTATTAAAGGAAATCAATAAAGAAGCAAAAAAGAATGAACGCGTAATAGATTGTCTTTTACAAATACATATTGCCAAAGAGGAAACGAAATTTGGATTTAACGAAAATGAATTCAAAGAAATAATAAAAGACACGGATAATGCAGATGGAGAAAATTTATTTCAAAATATTTCTTTAAAAGGTTTGATGGGAATGGCCTCTTTAACAGACGACAAAGAAATCGTAAAAAAAGAATTCCAATCTTTAAAATTACTATTTGATAATTGTTCATCACTTTCAATTCCCAATTTTCAATTTTCAATTGTAAGTATGGGCATGAGCAGCGATTATAAAATGGCCATAGACGAAGGAAGCAATATGGTGAGAATTGGAAGCTTATTATTTGGAAAAAGAAATTATAAAAAAGATTGAGTTATTTTTTTCTTTTAACATTTATAAATCGTAATATTTTTTTTGATTGATTAAATTTGAAACTGAAAAAATAAATATTCGTTGGAAGCAATTTTTATAAATCATTCTTTTGAAGCGGAAAAAAACAAGAAAGCGTTGATGTACACACTCATCATCTGTGGATTGTTTTTGATTTTTGCTATTTTCTATACATGGCCGATGATAATCCCGCCAACACCTACCGTTACGGATTTGATAGACGTTAATCTTGGAAATGAAGTAGAAGGAATGGGAACCGTGCAGCCTCTTGTAAAAGGAGATCGCGCTCGGGATAACCAAAGCGTAGCTTCCCATCAATCTGCAAGGAAAGTACGTGAAGAGCCGTCTCAAAGTATCAATGCGGACGAAAGTGATAATAAAGATGCAGCCCCGGTTGTTAAGTCTGAAAAGAAAAAAGAAACGGCAAAAATTATAAATAAGGAGCCTGTAAAAACCGCGTCAAAAACTATTAATCCATCACCGGTTGTAAATCCAAACCCTGCGCCAAAGAAACCCAAAATCCCTCTTTATAAAGGTGGCACCGGCACTGGCGGCAATGGAGCAACAGAGGACAATGGTTACAGAAACCAAGGGTATAAACCGGGAAACGGCGATGCTGGAAGCCCTGACGGAAGCCCGGATGCTTATGGAAATTCTCCCCGAGGCAAAAGTGGTTTTAGCGTTATTCGCGGTTTATCTGGAAGAAGGCCGGTACACTTTCCCAACATGCAAGGCGATTTTAATGAAAATGCAAAAGTATATGTGGATATTCAGGTAAATGGTTCCGGAACCGTTACCAGCGCAGTGATCTCAAGAGGTACTACTACTTCAAATCCTTCATTAAGAAATACGGCTATCGAAAAAGCCAAACAATTAAAATTTCCTCCTTCTCAAAACGATATCGAAAACGGTACGATACTTTTCAATTTTGTATTGAAGAGTTAAACCTTATTTAAACGGTTCTCTAGCTTTTAAGTAAATATCATTTCTCATTGAATCTGGCTTCTTGCTGTATTCCCAAAATATAAATCGCGTCTATTCCTTTATTTACTGTTTTATGTAACTTGTGCAATTATTAATAATGAGCATTCGGATTTTTTAACTCAGTTGCTTTTGATTTTAAATTAATTTTTCTCCGTAGACTCATCAGACAGTAGATATTTTTAAGAATTTGGTATTGCACTCAAAATTATCCTACATTCAATTATAATATCAACTATTATCCTTATGGAAAAAAATACTTACAACAAAAACCTTGTTACCATTATTGCCGCCGTAGCCGCCACTGGCGGCCTTTTATTTGGATTTGATACCGGCGTTATATCCGGTGCCATTCCTTTTTTCCAACAGGATTTCCACCTCGGCAATAGTATGGTTGAAAACATTACAACAGCGGGATTAGCCGGTGCGGTAATTGGCGCTATGTTTACGGGCCGTTTATCAGATATTTTCGGTAGAAAAAAAACAATACTAGCCGCGGCCATTATTTTTATCATTGGTGCAGCGTGGTCTGGCTGGGCTCCTAACCCGGTTTTATTAATAATTGCCCGTTTGTTTATCGGGCTAGCGATTGGTATTTCCTCATTTTCTGTTCCTTTATATATTGCTGAAATCTCACCAAGCCACATACGCGGCCGTTTGGTGTCGCTCTTTCAACTTCTTATTACTATCGGCATCCTGGTTTCTTACCTGAGCGATTTGGCATTTGCAAATAACAACAATGTGGAATCGTGGCGGCCGATGTTTTATATAGGAATTATTCCCGGTGTTATTTTATTTGCCGGAATGTTTTTTCTGCCGGAAACTCCCAGGTGGTTAATGAGCAAGGGCCGAGAAGCAGAAAGTATCAAAATCTTAAAACGACTTGAAGAACCTTCGCTAATTGAAGCGTCCATTAAGAGAATGAAAGATGAAGTAGAAAATGCGAAAGAGCGTCCCAACTTTCGCGAAGTTTTCAAACCGTGGCTCAGAAAGGCGTTAATTATTTCCGTAGGTATCATGTTTTTTCAACAATTCGTGGGCATCAATACTGTTATTTATTACAGTCCAAAAATCTTTATGATCGTAGGTTTTGAAGGCGCACGCGCTGGCATTTGGGCAGCGGTAAGTGTTGGTGTGGTGAACGTAGCTTTTACTATTCTCTCTTTATTTATGATTGATAAATTAGGACGAAGAAAGCTTTATTTTATTGGGTTGACGGGCATTGTTATTTCTCTTTTTGGCCTTGGGTTGGTTTTCGCGATGCACGGCAGTTTGGGCGATACCGGAAAATGGCTGGCCATTCTTTTTGTATGGATTTACATCGCTTTTTTTGCCATCAGTCTGGGGCCGCTCGGCTGGCTGATCATTTCAGAAATTTTTCCTCTGCGCGTCCGGGGTATTGGTTCTTCCATCGGTTCGTTGTCCAACTGGTTATTCAACGGAATAGTTGCTTTTACATTCTTTAAAATTGTAAAACTCTTAACGGCTTCCGGGGCAGGAATCATTACGCATGAAAAGATGTATGACGCCGCTACCAATAGTTTCACCACACAGGCCATTAATAATGGAAATCCCGCAGGAGCCTTTTGGTTTTACGCCGCGATAGGTATTATCGGAATTTTTTGGGGCTATTTTTATCTTCCTGAAACCAAGGGCATTCCTCTGGAAAAAATAGAAGAACATTGGCGCAAAGGTGGAAAACCCAGAGAGTTAAAAATGTAAAAAAAGTGTTGACAGATTATTTACAGTTTGTGTTTTAAATCTTCTTATTCAGTTCTTGAATATCAGGATATCACGTTGAATACAACTCCATTTCAAAATTGCGATTCGCTCCAATAAAATATATTTTACCTGGTTATAGTAAACGAATAAATATTTCAGATTTTTATTTTCATCTAAATTAAATTTGACACATCATAATACTACGCGAATCCTTTATGGATTGGTTTTTGTTGCAAAACCATTGCTTTCATCGATCCAACGAACAAGGAAAATTCTTATCAGAAAAAATGATTATTAAATGAAAAAAATTATTCTCACAGTCATTATTACTCTCGCAATTCTTATAGGGATATTTGTGATTTACATTTATTCTGGAGTTTATAATGTAAGCCAATTAGTGCCGCATAATGGCATTACAAAATGGGCCGTTACTACTATAAAGCATCATTCGATAGACGCAAGAGATAAAAATATAAAAGTGCCGCCAATGAACGACACTGCCATGCTTACAGAAGGTTTTTCCCACTACAACGAAATGTGTTCTACCTGTCATGGCGGCCCTGGGATACAGCCCGACGAACTGGCCAAAGGGCTTTACCCAAAGCCGCCAATCTTTTACAAGTCCAACGATATGCCTGATACTGCCGAAGCATTTTGGATCATCAAAAATGGAATTAAATATACCAGCATGCCAGCTTTTGGGCCTACTCATTCTGATCAAAAAATATGGGCAATTACCGATTTTTTGCTCAATAAGCTAAACAAAATGTCGCCCGAAGAATACCAGCAGTGGCAAAATAAATATGCTGAAAAGAAAGAATAGTAAATTAATCATCAAAACAATATAATATGGAAAAATTCGCATTATTAGTAAGACTTGAAGCAAAGCCCGGAAAGGAAACAGAAGTAGAAGATTTTTTAAAAGGAGGATTATCGCTTGCCCTGGAGGAGCCCGGTACTAAAGCATGGTACGCTTTAAAAATAGGACCGTCCACTTTCGGAATCTTTGATACTTTTTCAGACGAAAACGGTCGACAGGCGCACCTTACAGGCAAAATAGCCGCGGCATTAATGGCAAAAGCTGAAGAGCTTTTTTCTACGGCACCTGTTATCGAAAAAGTGGACTTGATTGCCGTGAAATAAAAATTCTTTGAAAGTTCAAATAAGTTTTTGATTACAATAATTCAATGTGAATGATTTGATTCATTCACATTGAATTGTTTATGCCATTCCAGTAAACAAACAAATAACCTGTTTTTTTGTTTTAATCAGATTTCCAAATGTGTTTGAGTTTCGGAATACGATTGGCGAGATGGAAAAATTTCAAAAAAATTAGCAAAAAGAAATTACTTTTTCGGGAATGAGTTATCCATCATTGCCTGAAACCGTGATTGCAAATAATTCAGTCCTATATTATAGAATGCACGGTGTGTCTAAGTTATATCGTTCTCTTATTCATCTGATTTTTTAGAAAAAGTGACCAAAGAAATAAAATGCTTTCCGAAAGTGAAAGAGGCTTTTATTTATTTTAACAATGACTTTGATGGAGTGGTCATCACAAATGAGAAAGAAATGGTTGACATGAAAATAATCTGCAGTAAACAAACAAATTCTGAATATTTTGATTTTCAGAAATAGTTTTAAATAGTCATAACGCTAAATAATTTTCATTTACTCAATAAAAGAACTTTGAAATAAAAAACTCAAATCAATTAAGTTTGAAAAAAAGGAATGACACAAAAACATAAGAAAATCTCCCGCCCCCAACGACAGACGGAAAATGAAATCCAGTTTTTCGAAGAGCCTCAAAACCGTTGGCAGAACTTCAAATACGCCATTAGTGTTTTTTTTGAATTTATAAAAGGCTTCAGGGCGTTGCATTTCGTGGGACCTTGCGTTACCGTTTTTGGTTCCGCGCGTTTTAAAGAGGATCATCCATTTTACAAACAGGCAAGAGAACTTTCAGGAGAAATTGCCAAGCTGGGTTTTACTATTATGACGGGCGGCGGACCGGGAATAATGGAAGCTGCAAACCGCGGTGCTAAAGACGTTGGAGGCAAAAGCGTCGGTTGTAATATTGTTCTTCCCCACGAACAGCACCACAATCCATATCTTGATAAATGGGTTGACATCAACTATTTTTTTCTTCGCAAAATGTTGCTAATAAAATATTCTTATGCGTTTATTGTAATGCCGGGAGGTTTTGGAACTTTAGATGAATTTTTTGACGCGATTACTTTAATTGAAACCCGAAAAATAAAGATGTTTCCTATCATTATTTTCGACAGAAAATTCTATCAGAATATTATTGAACATTCTCAAAAAATGTTGGAAGCAGGTACTATTTCTGAAAGCGATCAGAAACTTTATATGGTTACAGATTCTATTCCTGAAGCAATACAATATATCAAAGAAAAAAGTATCATGGCGTTTGGCTTAAAATATATGAAACCTAAAAAACCTTTCTTTGGCTTTTTTGAAAAAGGCTTGAAAAAAATATTTTAATAAAAAGGTCGTCCGTCCACAGAAGACTTAGGGTTCCACATCATCTAGTGATTTGTTTTTGGAAATGAAAGTAAGAATCATTCATATTTCTTGGTCTACTGGAGTTTCTAATATTTTGCCAAAAAAATCAATAATTTAATAGCTCATTAATCACTCCACTCACTTTTTCTTCATTAGGCAACATTGTTTTTTCTAACACAACATTCATCGGAACAGCAGGAAGATTTAAAGCGCCAAGCACCAGTACAGGCGAATCCAAAAACTGAAAACATTCCTTCGAAATGCGCCCTGCAAGGGCCTCTGCAAAAGAATTATTCTGTTGCTCTTCTGTAAGAACCAAACATTTACCCTGAATTTTTACTGTTGAAAAAACCAATTCCTCATCCAATGGAAATAAGGTTCTCAAATCGATAATTTCAATTTGTCCCGGATATTTCTTCGCCGCATTCTTTGCCCAATAAACGCCCATACCATAGGTGATAATGCAACAGCTTTCGCCAGTTTTAATTTTATTCTCCTCAGCTTTTAAAACGATATTTCCTTTACCTAACGGTAATGCGTAATCGCGGGAAGGCTCAATCGTTTTAGCGTCTTCAGTACCTGGGACTTTGCTCCAGTAAAGTCCTTTATGCTCCAGCATTACAACGGGATTTGTATCAAGGAAAGCAGCTTTCATTAAACCTTTCATATCGGCCGCATTGGATGGATAAACGATTTTTATTCCTTTTATAGAAAGTAACAGCGTCTCAATACTTCCACTATGATAAGGACCACCGCCGCCATAAGCGCCTGTGGGGACGCGGATTACCGTCTGCACGGGAAATTTTCCGTTGCTTAAATAACAACTTTTGGCAACTTCAACAGCCAATTGATTCAGGCCCGGATATAAATAATCCGCAAACTGCACTTCCACTATTGGCTTCACTCCTACTGCGCTCATGCCTGCGGTTGAACCAATAATATAAGCTTCCTGTATGGCTGTATTAAAAACACGGTGATCCCCAAATTGCTCAGCCAGCGTTGCAGTCTCACGGAAAACGCCGCCAAGTCTTCGTCCTACATCCTGGCCATATAAAATTGCTTCGGGGAACTCTTCCATAATTTCCCTGATAGCAAACAAAGCGGCATCCACCATTAGAATTTTTTCTTTATCGGCAGGGCTTCTTTCACCTCTCTCAATGGTAATTTTTGTCGGGGCGAAAATGTGTTCTTCAATTTTTGAAGGATTCGGTTCCGGCGAGGATTTGGCGCTTTCGAATTGTTGTGCGACCGCTTCACCTACAATTGCTTCTATATCATTTAAATCATTTTCTGAAATACCGAGATTCAGCAACCTGCTTTTTAATTTTGGAAAAGGATCGTCTTTTGCATGTTTTTCAAAGTCTTCTTCAGAACGGTAAAATTCTTTTCGTACTCCACTTGTATGATGATTGAGCAGCGGCACTTTTGCATGAACCAGGAAAGGTTCTGAATTTTCACGTACTTGTCCAACAATATTTTTCATCACTTCATAGCTTCTAAAAAAATCACTACCGTCTATGCTTATACGCTGTAAACCTTTAAAGCCTTTCGCAAATTCATAAGCATTCATATTGCGCGCCTCGGAAGACGTTACGCTAATGCCCCAATCGTTATCCTGTACCAAATAAATAATAGGTAATTTTTTTAGAACGGCTACCTGTAAAGCCTCGCTCACTTCGCCTTCTGTGAGACTGGCATCTCCTAAAGAACAAATCACAATTGGCACTTCGCCATTTGAGCCTTTTTTATAAAGAGGAGAATTGATTCGTTCCAAATATTGTAATCCCTGTGCTATACCTGTTGAGGGAATCGCCTGCATTCCTGTAGCGCTGCTTTGGGGAATAATGGTTGGTTTATCATCGCCACGATAATTTGGATGAGAATAATATTCCTTTCCCCCGGTAAAGATATCATCGGCCTTGGCAAGCAATTGTAACATCAAGGTGTAAGGACTAAAACCAAGACCGAGCAATAAACTTTCATCACGATAATAAGGACTTACAAAATCGCAAGGCAACAATTGGAACGCGGTAGCTAACTGAATAGCCTCATGGCCACGGGAAGTTGAATGAACATATTTACAAATGGAACGATTGGCTTCGTAAGTTTTAGCCATTGCGCCGGCAGTGCACATTAATCGATACGCATTCAAAAGGATTTCATTGTCCATAATCTTTAATTAGATAATTAGCCGATTAGCTAATCAGCTAATTAAGCTATTTTCTACAAAACCAGCCTCAGCAGCAGTTGCAGATTCTTTAAATGATTCCCGGGGCTTTAATCCCAATAAATTAAACATCATTTTGTCCTGGTCAAAATCAGGATTGGGAGTAGTTAATAATTTTTCTCCTGAAAAGATTGAATTGGCGCCAGCCATAAAACAAAGCGCCTGTTCTGCAATCGTCATTTCAGTGCGTCCGGCGCTTAATCGCACCATCGCTTTAGGCATTAGAATCCTTGCCGTAGCAATCATCCGGATCATATCCCAGATATCTACTTTTTGATTTCCTTCAAGCGGCGTTCCTTTTATTCTTACCAAAGCGTTAATAGGAACGCTTCCGGGATGTGAAGGCAACGTAGATA
>JBDTHD010000219.1:0-15601 GCA_039937075.1 Ginsengibacter sp.
GATAAGGCATGATCCATTTCATCTTCCCACCAAACGTCTCTGCCTTTTATCATTGAAACCGGGCGCCTGGTTCTTGTATAAACAATTACTTTTTTGATGGTTTTATTTCCAATCAACGCATCGTCAATAACACTTTTTAACGGAATATCTTTTGCACCGCGATAAGCACCGTCGCAGGTTATAATAAATTCGGCCTTCGAGTCATCCACCCGGTCTGCAATACTTTGCGCAGAAAATCCTCCAAAAATAACGTTGTGTATCGCGCCGATTCTGGCACATCCCAATACCGCGTAAGCCAGCTCCGGAACCATGCCCATATAGATACAAATGCGGTCGCCTTTTTTTACGCCATTGTTGATAAGCATCTGTGCTACCTGGCAAACCCTTTTATGCAACCTGCTATAAGTGACAATCCTTGTTCTTTCTTCCGGATTGTTAGGTTCCCAAATAATTGCAGGTTTTTCACCCAAATCTTTTAAATATCGGTCAATGCAATTTTCAGTAATGTTAAGCTTTGCACCTTTAAACCATTCAATCTTTGGTTCGTTAAAATTCCATTCTGAAACTTTGTCCCATTTCTTTTTCCATAAAAAATTTTCCGCTACCTGCCCCCAGAATTCATCCGGATTTTCAACACTTTTTTTGTAGGCTTCGTGGTATTCTTCCAAAGTTTTTATCTGATAAGGATATTCCATAGCGTATACGTTTATTCGTTAAATAGTTTATTAATTATTAATGATCCGTTATTAGTTTAAAATTACAAAAATGAAATTAAAATTCTCCTGATTTGTTCGTTCACTGCTTTCTTCATTTTCATTGGGCGTTGCCAAATGTTAATATATGCCGCCTTTTAGGGCTGTGCATGTAAAATAGAAATATTACTTTATTGTTTGTTTACTATCTAAGTACCTTTCTTCTTCCACTTGAGTATTAAAAATTGAAAATTGATTATTGAATATTTTTTCCGTCTTCCCTATTCCTGGTTCCTCATTACTTATTATTCCTCATTTTTCTTTTCTAACTCTTCTCTTGTTAATACCTCAGGAATCGCGGGTTCCATCGCTTCATAAACCGCATCTTCAATAGCTCCTCTTATATTATATTTATACAAGTTGTCACTTCTTACAGGGTTTACCCGATTGCTTAAAAATACATAAACCAAATCGTATTTCGGATCTACCCAAATCGCAGTCCCTGTGTATCCTGTGTGCCCGAATGTAAGTGGCGAAGCAAATCTGGACGGATATGGGTGCAGATCTTTAGTGGTATAATTATCTTGCTGAGGTTTATCAAACGCGATCCCGCGTCTGCTTATGCTTGAATTGTATGCACTAAACAAATTTAAAGTTGATGATTTAATATACTGCTTTCCTTTAAATGAACCACCGTCTAAAAACATTTGAAGAAGCGCTCCGATATCTTCTGCATTGCTGAATAAACCTGCATGCCCTGCATCTCCACCAAACATGGCGCTTCCCTCATCATGAACGTCTGCATGCAAATGCTGGCGTCGGAAATAAGTATCTATTTCCGTTGGCGCAACCAGGTTCGTATCAAAACGGTTGCGCGGATTAAATCCGATTGAAGTAAGGCCCATTGGCTTGTAAAAATATTTGTCGGCGTATTTATCAATCCTCAACCCGGAAATAGCGCGTACCACATCTCCCATCAAAATGAAATCGTTGTCGCTGTAAACATATTTTTCAGTAGGAAGAAGCTTGCTGTCAGCAATGCTTTGATTCATTATTTTATCATAGCCGTTTTTTAAGTATAAATGCTGAGCAACTCTCACACTAAATTTAGCCGATGAATCCGGCTGGAAAAATTGAGGCAGCGGCTCTCCTGTCTCTGGATCAACAGTTTTCTTATAGAAAACCACGTCCGCGACTAGCCGGGCCTGGTGAAGTAGAATTTTTTCAATATTTAGATTTGCCTTATCACTTTTTCTTACCCACGGAAGATAAGTTCCCAGTGTTTTATCAAGACTTAATTTTCCTTCATCGTACAACTTCATCACGCCGAGCGTAGTGCCGCAAATTTTTGTAACGGATGCCATATCATAAATAGAATTCAGGTTGACAGGCTCCGGCGTATCGTAATTGTAAGTTCCGTAAGCTTTTTCAAAAATAATTTTTCCATCGCGCGAAATTAATACAACGCAACCGGGATAAGCTTTTCCAGTAATTCCCAGGTTAGCGATGGAATCAATATTTCGTGTCATTTGCAAACCATTAATTCCTTCCTCATCCGGCGTTGAAAGTGGCATCACCCTTTTGCTGATAATCCCATATCCGAATTTGTAATTATCACAAACTGTCACCGGCAAAGTGCCTTTGGCAATTATTTTTCCTTCTAAAATGTCTGCAGCGGCATTTTGTGTGATGGAATCATCTTCATAGCAAGCCACTAAATTTTTTGCATCACAAAAGTTTTTAAGCGCGTAAGGATTTCCAAAATCAAACAAGATGGTTTTATAATTAGCGCTATCGCTTTGCTGAAGTTGTTTGATAAGATCCAACGCAGACTCGCTAATACCAAAATTATTTCTTGGATAACGATTGTAATTGTTGACACCTATCACCACTGCATTGTAGCGGTTTTTTATCAGCTCTACTGTTGATGCTATTCTAGAAGCATCTTCTTTATAATTAAAATAAAAAGCATCTGCTTTTAAATCATTTTGTAATCTCGAAGCAAATGTGTTGGCGCTATCAATGCCAATTCCAACATAAGCGATCTTTTTATTTTCATCTGTAAGCGGAAAAAATTCTTTGTCTTTATTATTTAGAATAGTGATCGCATTTTCTGCTATTATTTTTTTCATTTCCGGAATCCCTGCGTTCAAATCGAAAGCCAAATGATCTGTATTTATTGGTTGCGCATTCGCAACCCCATACATATATTTATACCTCAGCACTTTTTTGCATTTTTCATAAATATCATTCCAGCTTAATTGATTGCTATCAATAGCCTGTCTGATTTTTGCAATCGCAGAATCCACATTTTCCGGAAGATCAAGTATATCATTTCCAGCAACCAGCGACTGAACAGCGATTTGGCCTCCGGGAAAATATTTAGCAACGCCTTTCATACCGAGCGCGTCAGTAATACTTAAACCATCAAAATGAAGCTTATCCTGCAGCAAACCGGTTACGGCCTTCTTTGATAATGATGTGGCTGTATTGGCCGTGGAGTCAATCGCAGGAACGTAAAGATGCGCAATCATAACGCTGGGAACACCCGCCGCAAACATTCTTTTGAAAGGGTATAATTCCAATGCATTTAACTGCGCCATTGATTTATTAATAACAGGTAGATCTAAATGAGAATCAACCGAAACATCGCCATGGCCTGGAAAATGTTTGGCGCATGAAAGAACGCCTTCAGCCTGCATTCCTTTCATATAAGCAATTCCGTAGCTTGCTACTTTATATTTATTTTCTCCAAAAGATCGATCATTAATTACCGGGTTGTTGGGATTATTATTAATGTCAACAACCGGCGCAAAATTTACCTGTATGCCCATTCTTTTACATTGTCGGCCAACCAATTTTCCATATTGATAAACCAATGCAGAATCATTCATCGCTCCGAGCATCATCTGGTGATTAAGCGGCATTACGCTGTCTAAACGCATGCCCAATCCCCATTCTCCATCTATACAAACCATCAAAGGTGTCTTAGCAATGCTTTGAAAATAATTAATAAAATTAGCCTGCTTGTCAGGCGTTCCCTGGAAAAGTACGATGCCTCCGATATTGTATTTTTTTATCGCTTCTGTAATTGCTGAATCATAATAAACCGGGCCTTCAGGATTATAACTGCTTTCTCGAAGGATTATTAATTGTGCAATTCTCTGATCATCATTTAAAGAATTAAAAACACTATCGGACCAATGAATGGCGGCATTTGGAGCTTGCGAGAACGCGAAAAATTTAAGGCAAATAAGAAAGGAAAATGTAAAAAGGATTTTTTTCATCAGCGTAAATAAATTTTAGAAAGAGAGGGCACAAGTTAAACAATAATGCTTTTTTGTTTTGGATAATTTTAATTTAAATGCTATAAATTTTTTTGCAACTAATTCTTTTTTATTTTTAAATGATTATTCTGAAAACATAAATTTGCTAAATGAACATTGAAGAACTTTATAAAATTTACAGTCAATTTCCTAACGTGCAAACTGACTCCAGGAAACTACAAAAAGATGAAATTTTCTTTGCACTTAAAGGGCCAAGTTTTAACGGCAACGACTTTTTAAAAAAGGCGCTTGAGCTTGATGCAGCTTACGTGGTAGCTGACGAAAAATCTGATGTTGAAGACAAAAGAATTATTTATGTAAGCGATGTTTTAGAAACTTTGCAGCAATTGGCAAAGCATCATCGCGAACAATTTGACATTCCTTTTATCGCGATTACCGGCAGCAATGGAAAAACCACAACAAAAGAATTGATTCATGAAGTCCTTTCGACTACTTATAAAACTTACACAACCAAGGGGAATTTAAATAACCACATAGGTATTCCGTTGACTATCTTAAAAATAAAACCGGATGCAGAAATGGCGGTGATTGAAATGGGCGCAAATCATCTTCATGAGATTGCAGGATATTGCGTGTATGCTAAACCGTTATATGGATTAATTACCAATATTGGTAAAGCTCATTTGGAAGGATTCGGAGGTCAGGAAAATGTAAAGAAAGGGAAAGGCGAATTGTTTGATTACCTCGAAAAAAATGGAGGCACTGCATTTGTAAATACGGATGATGACGCAGTTTTTGACCTGGGCAAACAATTACCAAACGCTATTTATTATGGAAGTAAAAGTGAAAATGCAAAAGGAAAAATTGTACAAAACGATCCTTTTATTGAAGTTGAAATTGAAGGATTGAATTCATTAAATATACCAACCAGTTTAGTGGGCGCTTATAATTTGCCAAACATCCTGGCCGCTTTTTCTGTAGGAAGCCATTTTACAGTAAACGAACAAAAAATAAAGAAAGCTATCCAGGAGTATCAGCCGTCCAACAGCAGATCGCAGTTGATAAAAAAAGATTCTAATTCTATTATTCTCGACGCATACAATGCCAATCCGGGCAGCATGAAAGCAGCAATTGAAAATTTTGCCGGCATGAAAGGTGACCGGAAAATACTTCTGTTGGGAAGCATGATGGAACTGGGAACCGATAGCAGGAAGGAACACGAGGCAATCGTTTCGTTGATCGATCAACATAAATGGTTGGCTGTCGTATTGGTAGGAGAAAATTTTAATGAAATAAAACAAGATTATATTAACCTTGAAAATTCATTGCAAGTCCAGGAATGGCTAAAAAAAGAATCGCCAAAGAATGCACAAATATTAATTAAGGGTTCGCGAAGCATGCAAATGGAAAAGGTATTAGAATAAATTTTCTAAAATTGAATGCCTATTTTTTTATAAATAAAGCTAATTAGCCACATCGGGCCAATTAAAAGGAACTGAATATCTTTTAAAAATGAGGGTTTTTTGCCTTCCACGCTGTGTCCGTAAAACTGGCCAACCCAAGCCGCGGCAAAAATAATTACACAAATCAGCCAGAGCGAAACCGGAACAAACATCTCAATAAGATGACACAAAAAAAGACAACCAATACCAAATAACAGCATTCCGAAACCAAGCGCTAAAGAAAGTCGTAAATAATAGACTGTGATCAGCAAAATCGCAATGATGGCTACATTAATAGTATGTGAATATAATATCCACGGTAGTTTGATACTGAATAGTAAACCAACAATTGAAAAAAAGATTGCCGGCACACAAATCCAGTGAATTGTTTTATTGGTTTCATTTTTATGGCTTTCGCCATATTCTTCCAACCATTGATTTACTGTTTTCATGAGAAATATGTTAGTAGAATAAAGCAATAACGAGAATACAAAATATCATTTTATTTTCATACTAACAATCAGATTTAAGGCACAAATGTTATGACTTCAAATTTCAACTGTAAAATCGGTAATTTTGCAACGCTTTAATTTAAAATATGGATGCTGCTCAAAATATACTTTCTATCGCTCTGGATCAACCTGTAATGCAGGATGAACTGGAACTGGTGCAGCATAGTTCCCAAAATATTCCCGGAACGGTGCATTATATCATTAATCGCTACCGCAAATTGCCGAACATGGCTTTTGAGGAATCAGGAAAGATGATTTATAATTATAATGGCGCAGATAGTAAATCCGGAAACCTAGAATTGGTTTTTTGTTTGGAAGGGAATCGTTATTGCAAATCAAAAGATATGGAATGCAATTTTTGCAAACATTCTCATTCTGATCATTGCAGCGAGGCGGTTGATACTATTGACGTAGCGTGTTTTCGCTTTAATGCTGATCATCTTTCCCAGTTTGTCAAAGGTCTTAAAACCACCACTTTTTCTGAAAGTATTTTGACTTTTAAACATACTTCTTCTTTCTCCAAAACGCTACCTCTTTGCAGCCGAATTAAAAGTGTATTGGAAGAATTAATGAACCATTCCTATACAGACTCGCTTGAAAACATTTTTATCAATGCGCAAACCCAAATGCTGTTGCTTTACAGTATGGATTGCATCGGAGGAGATGGCGAGGAAAGTTTTTCGTGCAAATTTTTGGCGAATGAAGATGATCGCGACAAAATATCTCTTGCCAGGAACATTTTATTGGAGCATATCGGGGAACCACTTACTATTAAAGAATTAAGCCGCAAAGCCGCTATTAACGAATGTTATTTAAAAAAAGGGTTTAAGCAGATGTATGGCACCACTATTTTTGATTTCTATCAAAGCCAACGTATGGAACATGCAAAATACCTATTATATGAAAAAGGGTTGAACGTAACTGAAGTTTCAGATTCGCTCGGCTATTCTTCTATATCTCACTTTTCTACAGCTTTCAAAAAACACACGGGAATCAAACCCTGTGAATTGTTGTTCCGTTGAGACAAAATTTCTACAGAAACAAAATATCCCTTATTTGTTCGTTTACTATATTTCTAAAGAATTGTGTATTAAACAAAAGAAAAGCGAAGGAAACCTTCGCCTTTCAAAATTTCCGCCACACGTGTCGATATGTATAAACTTTAAATTTAAAATACATAAGTTGGTGTTTTTCACATTTGCAACGGCTTATCTATACAATGTAAATACAATGCCAAAGGCAAATTTTTATCTTAAAAGCCTTTAAAACAGGGACAAATAATAATTCTTAACAAATTTGTTAACTCACATATATTTTCCCGCAATAATATTTTTTTGTAATAAAGCAGGTAAAATTCAGCTTATAAAAATCTTTACCTTTGCATCCTTTTTATTTTAACCGAAGGAAATATAGTAATGAAGCAGAAATATAGTGAATACAAGCAGTTAAACCTTACTAAAATCGCGGATGAAGTGCAGAACTCGTGGAAGGAGCAAAACGCTTTTGAAAAAAGTATTTCAAACCGGGAAGGAAAAACGCCTTTTGTTTTTTATGAAGGGCCACCAAGCGCTAACGGAATGCCGGGAATTCACCACGTAATTTCCAGGACTTTAAAGGATTTGGTTTGCCGTTATAAAACCATGCAAGGCTTCCAGGTAAAACGTAAAGGTGGCTGGGATACGCATGGATTACCGGTAGAATTGGGAGTGGAAAAATTATTGGGAATTACCAAAGAGGATATCGGAAAGTCAATTTCCGTGGAAGAATACAACGCAACTTGTCGGCGCGAAGTCTTAAAATTTAAGGACAAATGGGATGAAGTAACCAAAAAAATGGGTTATTGGGTTGATTTAAAAAACCCCTATATCACATTTGAAAACAATTATATAGAAACGCTTTGGTGGTGCCTGAAAGAATTGTACAAGAAAGGTTATTTGTATGAAAGTGTAAGCATTCAGCCTTATTCTCCGGCTGCGGGAACCGGTTTAAGCTCGCACGAACTGAACCAGCCAGGAACTTATAAAGATGTAAAAGATACGAGCGCTACGGTGATGTTTAAGGTAGCGCGAAATGCAAAATCTGAATTTTTATTTGATGGTTGTGGAAGTGAAGAATTGTTCTTTCTTGCCTGGACAACTACGCCGTGGACATTACCTTCCAATTTAGGATTAACCGTTGGTCCTAATATCGAATATTCGTTGGTTAAAACCTTTAATCCTTATACTCATTTACCGATAAATGTAATTATTGCCACGGTTTTAATTCCTCAATATTTTAAAGAAGAAGCAGTAAATGTGTCTTTTGACGAGTATAAAGAAGGGGAGAAATTAATTCCATGGAAAAAAATCGCCAGCTTTAAAGGAAGTGATTTAGACGGAAGTTTTTATGAGCAATTAATGCCTTCCGAAGCAAATACTTTAGAAAAAATTCAGGAAATCACTCCCGATGCGGAACCTTTTAAGGTAGTCCTGGGAGATTTTGTAACGACAGAGGATGGAACCGGTATTGTGCATACATCTCCCGCTTTCGGTGCAGATGACTATAAAGTAGGCCAGAAAAATAACTTGGGAATTTTAACGCTGGTTGATAAAGAAGGAAAATTTGTAAACGGAGTGGGTGAGTTCAGCGGCCGTTTTGTAAAAGATTATAAAGATGATGCGCATTATGTGGACGTAAATGTGGATATTTCGGTAAAGCTGAAAAAGGAAAACCGCGCTTTTAGAGTGGAAAAATACGAACATAATTATCCTCATTGCTGGCGAACTGATAAGCCTGTCATATATTATCCGTTGGATGCCTGGTTTATAAAAACGACTGCTGTAAAAGACAGGATGATCGAATTAAATAAAACCATCAATTGGAAACCTGCATCCACCGGAACAGGAAGATTTGGTAATTGGCTGGAAAACATGGTCGATTGGAATTTGAGCCGAAGCCGTTTTTGGGGAACACCATTGCCAATTTGGCGTACGGAAGATGGTGAGGAAGAAAAATGCATTGGTTCAATTGATGAATTAAAAACAGAACTCAAACGATCAATTGAGCAAGGAAATGTAAAGATTGATAATGGTTCATCGGTTGAAAGTCAGATCGATGCTTTTGTCTCAGATTTGCATAAACCTTTTGTAGATAATATCGTTTTAACTTCTTCAGAAGGAAAACCAATGAAGCGCGTTCCTGATTTGATAGACGTTTGGTTCGACAGCGGAGCGATGCCGTATGCACAATGGCATTTTCCTTTTGAAAATAAAGAGCAATTTGAGAAAAATTTCCCGGCAGATTTTATAGCCGAAGGTGTGGATCAAACCCGCGGCTGGTTTTATACGTTGCACGCTTTGGCGGTTTTATTGTTCGATAGCGTTGCTTATAAAACAGTGGTAAGCAATGGGCTTGTACTGGATAAAAATGGCAATAAAATGAGCAAGCGTATTGGCAATGTGGTCGATCCGTTTGAAACGCTGGAAGTCTTTGGCCCGGATGCTACCAGATGGTATTTGATTACTAATGCCTCTCCGTGGGATAATTTGAAATTCGATACAGAAGGAATTAAAGAAGTTCAGCGAAAATTTTTTGGAACTCTTTACAATACTTACCAGTTTTTTGCCCTGTATGCCAATGTTGACGGCTTTTATTTTTCCGAGCCAACCACTCCATTAAATGAAAGGCCAGAGTTAGATCAATGGATTCTGTCCTCTTTGAATTCGCTGGTAAAAGAAGTGACCAGGGCATTTGATGACTATGAATCTACTCAAGCTGGCCGGGCCATTGAATATTTTTTGGATGAACATTTAAGTAATTGGTATGTAAGGCTTTCGCGCCGCCGGTTCTGGAAGCCAATAGACAAAAGTGATCCGAAGGCAGGAAATGATAAGATTTCTGCATATCAAACTCTGTATCAATGTTTGGAAACCCTTAGTGGTTTAATTGCTCCTATAGCGCCCTTTTTTGCCGACTGGCTTTTCAAAAATTTAAACCAGGTAACTCGAAAAATGAATTTTGACTCTATTCACCTGGCTGATTTTCCTAAATTCGATGACTCATTGATAAACAAGGAATTGGAAAGTCGAATGCAACTGGCACAGGATATCTCTTCACTTATACTATCGCTTAGGAAAAAAGTAAATATCAAGGTAAGACAACCGTTGCAAAAAGTAATTATTCCCGCAATTGATGATGAATTTGAAAAAAATATTCGCCAGGTAGAAAATATTATAAAATCTGAGACGAATATTAAAGAAGTGGAGATTTTGCCTTCTGACAATAATTTTATTAAAAAGAGAGCGAAAGCCAACTTTAAGACACTTGGCAAAAAATTAGGGGCCCAGATGAAATGGGCTGCTGCAAAAATCCAGGAATTGGACGATGCAGCCATCAATAGAATTCAGAACGGAGAATTCGCGCTGAATACCGGTATAGGAGAAGAACCCATTTTGATTTCAGCAGAAGATATTGAGGTGAGTACCAATGAGATACCAGGATTTGAAATAGCTGTAAAAGGCAACCTGACGGTAGCCCTTGACCTTGATATCTCTGCTCAATTGAAGAATGAAGGATTTGCACGCGAATTTATTAACAGAGTTCAAAATGTAAGAAAAGAGAGCAATTTTGAATTAACCGATAAAATACTGATAATTGTGGAAGAAAAAGGCGCTATTAAAGATATAATTACAGAATTTAATGAGTATATTCGCGGCGAAATTTTGGCAGAAAAAATAGAATTCTCAACCAATATTTCTGATGGTTTTAAAATTGATGTCAATAATGACATTTTTACAGTAAAAATTACGAAAAAAAGTTTCTAAACTTATGGCAGCAAAGAAAAAAGCAACAATAGTTGCATCTAAATCTAAAGTTGGCAAACCTGCAGCAAAAAAAGCGACGTTACCCAAAAAGGCGACATCGCCAAAAAAGGTTGTAGCTAAAAAGATAGCGGACAAAAAAGTAGTTGCTAAAAAGCCGAAAGTAACGGTTAAAACAAAAAAAGCTGTTAAAAAGGAGCCTGTAAAAAAAGCGGCATCGAAATTGACCAAGTTTAAAAAAGCACCTATTACGCAAAAAACATCGCCGGCTAAAAAAACTGCTAAAGCCGGTGCAAAGAAAGCAGCACCCAAAAAATTGGCAGAAAAGAAACCAGTAGTTAGTCCGAAAAAGACTACAGTAAAAAAAGATAAACCTATAGAAAAGAAGTCTGCAACGGTTACAAAAAAGCAGGCTGTTGAACCTGTAAAGCAAAAGTCTCCTGTGAAAGATATACCTAAACCGGTTGTTGAAAAAAGCCATAAAGCCGAATTAAAAAAGGCAATGGCAAAAGTTCAGCCGAAAAAAGAAGAGAAAAAATCTCAAAAGCCATTTGTAATGCCTAAGACGAACACGGAAAAGGCGAGGAAATACGAACCAGAATTCACTAAATCTGTTCTTGATCAAAATCCTTCAGAAAATACCGGCCCTTCAATGCGTTACAGTGATAATGAGTTAGTAGAATTCCGGGAATTGATTACCCGCAAATTGGAAACAGCGAAGAAAGAGCTTGGTTATTTACAAGGTCTTATTACCCGAAAAGACCAAATGGGTGGTGATGAGAGTGACAATCGTTATATGACCATGGAAGACGGAAGCCTGAGCATGGAAAGAGAGCAGCTCAGCCAAATGGCCAGTCGTCAAATCACTTTTATTGATCACCTGGAGAAAGCAATGATGAGAATTGAAAACAAAACGTATGGAATTTGCCGCGTAACGGGAAAATTAATTGATAAAGCAAGACTAAGAGCCGTTCCACATGCTACACTTTCTATTGAAGCAAAAATGGGATCTTCTAAGTAATTTTAATATTTAATTGATAAAAAAGAGAATTGTGAAAGCAGTTCTCTTTTTTTTATCTGAAAATGGGAATATCGTTTATTTGTTCGTTTACTGGAATCGAAAAAGTAAAATAGAAGAAAATGAAATAAAAATCAAATTCATTTGTTTGACTGCTGTAAAAAGTCCTCGAAAAATAAAAAAGGATTTACGATTTAATTGGTTGCAATTGCCAGCGAAGCCACACTTAGCGTGGTATTTTTAATTTTTAGAATCTCAGTCCCGCAGGCATCAATTGTTGCTCCTGTTGTAATTACATCATCTATCAACAAAATATGTTTGCCTTCTAATGATTGAGGATCGACAACATAAAAAATACCTTCTACATTTTTCCATCTTTCAGCGCGGTGTTTTTTTGTTTGAGTTTCGGTAAAAACTTTTCTTATTACATTTTTTTTGATTACAGGCTTGCTGATGATTTCAGCGATGCCGTCACAAAGAATCTCTGCCTGGTTAAAGCCTCTCATTTTTTCTTTTCTTTCAAAAAGAGGAAGAGGGACAATCGCGTCAATATTTGAAAAACGGTTGCTGTTAAGCAAACTTTTTCCCATCAGCGTTCCAAAATAGTATCCGGCTTTTTTATTACCGTGATATTTAAATTCGTGGATCATATTCTGGATCATCGATCCTTTGGAAAAATAAAATTCACTCATCGCCGACGATAAAGGAATCCGTCCCCAAAACTTTTTTTCAACAGGATTGTTTTGGTGCATTGCAAAATTGGTATGAGGCAAATCGTTGATACATTCCAGGCAAAGAAAATTGTCATTTTGAATTACATCGCTTCCGCAACCGATACAATTGTGCGGATAGAATAAATGAAAGAGTGGCGATGATGTGAAAAAAGTTTGATTCAATGTGTAAAGATTGAAATGAAAAAAAAATTATTGTATAAATACAGAGTAAGATAAAGAATCTAAAAAAATTACCTTTACAAAAATATCAAATGCCTGTTATTTCAATGTTTTATGGGATTATTTAAGTACGGCGAATTCAATTGTGTGATTAGTATTGTTGATTCTTCAATCATACAAGGCGAGTTGACTCCCAATAAATTAAAAAAGGAACACCATGCGGCCATCAATTACACGAACTATAAAAAAATTAATATTTTTAATTATTTTCATCCTAACGTTTTCTAATTCATTTTCACAATTAAAGGATGGTTTATATACTTTAACGTCTTATGGCTTTCCCTATAATGGAGACGGCGTTTCCAGCTATATAATTATTAAGAAAGATAAATTTATTTTATTTTCTTATTATGGTGACTTAAATTTTGGTTTACATTTTTATGGGACTGGTAATTTTTCAATTGAAAAGAAATCTTTTGTTCTTCATCTCACTAATGAAAACAATATCCCTCTACTTCCGTTTATAAATGACAGCATAAATTGTATTTTTAGAAAAGATACTTCAAAACCATCTATTTCAATTAAAGTAAAATTTTTTTTGAGCGAAAACACCGTAGCGAAGATGCAATGATTTCGATTGAGACTCCGAAAAAAACATATCGTGTAAATTCAGATAATTATTTATTTACAACAGTGTTACCCCCCGGAACAATTATAAATTCTATAAAACTTTATTCAATATACTATGATTACAGAATTTTACCTTATGATTATCACTTTAATAATCTGGAATACAATTATTATCTAAGCGATTCAAATGTAATTGTTAGATACGCTGATAAAGGTGAATTTGAATTTAAAATTAAGTCAAAACGCCCTGATGGACTTTTGTTTGAACATTCAGGCTCATTATTAAAAGCTGATTCCAGTACCATTTCATTTCTAAAATCGCAGGCAGTTCATGATAAAAATTTACGGAAATTACTTGAACTTATTTCCGATGATTAATTTCTTTTTAGCACTAGAAGATTGGTGAGGCACTTTTAAAATACGAAAAATAAAATCGGTATTATTTGTTGGTTTACTACAAACCTTAAAGAACCGCGTGAGGATTTCCTATTTGAAACTGAATTCGATTCCTACGCAAAGCTTTTTGATGCTAAACCAAACCGAAAGAAAAGAATATTTTCTGAACTTAAAAATATAAACAATTTTAGAAGTGTTCTTGCAAATCCTGGATGTATTTTGTGAGAGAACGGACAAGATTTTAGTCCTGAAACTCTTTATGAAAAATTTATCAATGCAGAAACAAAATTAAAATAAATACCTGTACAACTCTTCCACTTTCCCCAGCGGAACTACTTCAATATTGAATTTATTTTGGCCCAAACCCTTGGTGTTGTATTTACTTACAATGATTTTTTCGAAACCTAATTTTTCCGCTTCAGCTATTCTTTGATCAATCCGGTTTACAGCTCTTATTTCGCCGCTCAAACCTACCTCGCCTGAAAAACAAATTTGCATCGGCAAAGCCACATCTTCATAAGAAGAAAGCAAAGCGCTCAATACCGCCAAGTCAATGGACGGATCTTCCACTTTTAATCCTCCGGCAATGTTAATGAAAACGTCTTTAACGCCGAAATGAAAACCACCGCGTTTTTCCAGGACCGCCAATAATAATTGCAACCTTCTCAAATCAAAACCGGTGTTGGTTCTTTGAGGTGTTCCATAAACACTTTGTGTAACTAAAGCCTGCACTTCTATTAATAACGGCCGAATCCCTTCCATTGTTGCCGCGATAGCAACGCCACTTAACTGTTCTTCTTTTTGGGTAATTAAAATTTCTGACGGGTTGGTAACTTCCTTCATTCCTTCGCCCGTCATTTCATAAATTCCTAACTCTGACGTAGAGCCAAAACGATTTTTTAAAGTGCGTAAAATGCGATAAGCATAATGGCGGTCGCCTTCAAATTGCAAAACCGTATCAACCATGTGTTCCAATATTTTTGGTCCTGCTATGTTCCCATCTTTGGTGATATGCCCGATTAAAAAAACCGGCGTATTACTCTCTTTTGCAAATCGCTGAAGTTCTGCAGCGCTTTCTTTTATTTGAGAAACACTTCCGGGCGCGGATTCGATGTATGGAGATTGAAGTGTTTGGATAGAATCCACAATAACCAATTGCGGTTTTAATTTTTTTATTTCTTTAAAAATGGTTTGCGTGTTGGTTTCTGTAAGCAGAAAAAATTTATCGTTGTTTATTCGCAACCTGTCAGCGCGCATTTTAATCTGCTGTTCGCTTTCCTCGCCACTAATATATAAGGTAACAATATTTTTTAGCTGTAAAGTAGCCTGCAAAAAAAGTGTCGACTTTCCGATTCCCGGTTCGCCTGCGATCAAAACAATACTTCCTAAAACAATTCCGCCGCCGAGCACCCGGTTGAGTTCTTTATCTTCAGTAACAATTCTTCTTTCTTCGCCGCTGGTAACATCCTGTAAGGAAATTGTT
Organism: Ginsengibacter sp.; assembly: GCA_039937075.1. GTDB lineage: Bacteria > Bacteroidota > Bacteroidia > Chitinophagales > Chitinophagaceae > Ginsengibacter. Next base: position 15,153 of record JBDTHD010000219.1, read on the forward strand.
TTTACTCCCCCGCTCAAGCCGGAAAACTCTTTCCATTCAGATTCTTGTTTTTCATTTCCTTTTACGATTACCTCTTCTACAAAAGTATTCCATTCGTTACACGAAGGGCATTTGCCCACCCACTTGGCGCTTTCCTGTCCGCAATTGCTGCAAAAAAATGCTGTTTTTGTCTTACTCATTTATGTTTTTTGAAAAAAATGAAATTAAACAAATCATTATAATGAGATCAAAAAATTTTTGACGAGATTATTTCCCGGAGTTAACGTCAATGATTTTGAAAATAGAATAAAAAACCAACTTATTTGTTGCTTTACTGAGTATGAATAGATGCGTAAAAAAATAAGCCTGCCTCTTTTAATGAGCAGCGTTCAATATTTAAGTTTTCATTCCATAAAAAACGAAATCTCTTTTCATACCTTCGCTGCCATGCCGGATTTTGATAAATACGA
>JBDTHD010000220.1:0-5128 GCA_039937075.1 Ginsengibacter sp.
TTAATAAATCCATTTCACTTTTTATTTAAATAATTTACAAGGCCTGAAATGCTTTTAATCTTCAAACCTTCAGCTTGTCTTTTTCGCATCATTAAAGCATAAGTGTTATTAAATCCAATTGGCTTCAGCCATTCCAAATTGTATTTTTTCAAAAATTCCTGTTGCACATATTCATAAACTTTTTCTTTATCGCTTCCCAGTTTTTCAACTACAGAATCAGGTGTTTGTAAAATTACTAAAAGCCCGGTCCCTGTATATTCCGGATACATGTCAATTTGGGTATTCGTCAATGCATCAAAACAAATTTTCGTTCCTCCCAAACCTGTTTTTGTTTCCACCTGCAAATGCGTATTTCCTTTTATCAACATTGAATACATCGCCGCCAGGATATATTGCTCACCAAAAATTTTTGAACCAATTCTAACTGTTCCTTCATTCGCATTTAAAGGATTTTTATACAAACTTTGTTCCGTTAAAAAATCCTTTGCCACTTTTTCAGGTGATTGTTTTAAATAGTCCACCCGATAGTTCAATTCTGTCATTATAGAATCATTGATTTTTCCTGCCAGTTGATTCAAAACATTTTTTAATTCCGGGTATTTTTGTAAGACTTCTTCTCTTATCACGGGCGCTGCGTAATAAGGTGGAAAAATATGTTTATCATCTTTTAAAATTACCAGGTGGAAGGCTTTCAGTCTTCCGTCGGTGCTGTATCCATCTATCACATCCAGTTTTTTTTCATAAGCCGCTTTGTACATGACTGCATCGCTAATAACTACGGTGCGGATATTAAGATGATAAACCTTTTTTAATCCCAAATACCCATCTTTTCTTCCCATAAACTCTGGTGTAAAACCAGCGAGCATTTTACTGCGGTAAAAATCGGGCAATAAATAAAATGAAGAAAGTAGCACGAGACAAACGGGCAATAACCAAAACGCAGTTCTTACTTTTTTCAAATTTATTTTCTGTAAGCGTGATAAAATAAAATCAAAAGAAATAGCAAGCAACGCAGCCGGAATAGCACCAGCTAAAATCATGTTAGTATTATTCAATGCAATTCCACCAAATATAAATTCACCCAAACCTCCTGCGCCAATATAGGATGCAAGCGTTGCTACGCCGACATTTATGACCGTTGCCGTCCGAATTCCTGCGAGTATAACGGGCATGGATAGTGGTAGTTCTACTTTCCTGAGAATTTGGTTAGAAGTCATCCCCATTCCTTTTGCAGATTCTACCACTGTTTTGTCCACTTCAATGATTCCGGTGAATGTATTTCTGACGATAGGAAGCAACGCGTAAAGAAATAAAGCAACAATCGCGGGAACTGGCCCAATCCCCAAAAGTGGAATCATGAAGCCGAGCAGTGCAATGCTTGGAATCGTTTGTAAAATATTAGTAAATCCCAAAACAGGTGATGCAAATTTTCTTTTACGGGAAATAAAAATCCCCAGAGGCACGCCAATAATTACCGCAAGCAATAATGAAATAAATGTCAATCCGATATGCTGCAATAACTGGTCAAGAATTTTGCCAGATTGCTCTTTCATAAATTCAAAAAGCGTAGGAGCGTCATTCATGGCTTTGTTGCTTTAGCGCCTCAAGGCCTGTAAATAAAGAGTTGTAGCCCGCATGTTTTATTTCTCCTTCAGCATTTTTTATCGAAATATAATTTTGTTTTTTGGTTTGAAGTAATTCGATGGCTTCCCATAAACTCATTGATACATCAGTAACCAGCAAATTATTGTCATTGATATTTTCATTTTCAAGATGCTGAAAAATATCTTTTAAAAAAACAGAATTCAATTCAAGCTGCATTTTTTGGGTAGAAAAAAAATCATCGGCAAATTGATTTTTTGGATGAAATAAAAGTTCGGTAGGTTTACCCTGCTGCACAATTTTTCCTTTGTCCATCAGCAAAATTCTGTCGCCCAGTTCGAAAGCTTCACGAATATCATGAGTTACCAAAACGATTGTTTTATTTTTCAAAACTTCAAGTCGCGAAAATTCTTTTGTAATATTATTTCGCGTGATGGCATCCAACGCGCCAAAAGGTTCGTCCATTAATAGTACCGGAGGATCTGCTGCGAGCGCGCGTGCCAACCCAATTCTTTGTTGTTGTCCACCACTTAATTGTTGCGGATAAAGTGATAAAATATTTTGTGGAAGATGAACCTGCTCTAACAAATCAGAAATTCGATTGGTAATTTTTTGTTGAGGCCATTTTAAAAGTTGTGGCACAATACCAATATTTTCGGTAATCGTATAATGAGGAAAAAGACCGTTGTGTTGCAAAACATACCCTATATTTCTTCTTAATTCCTCGGGCGGAATTTCTTTAATATTTTTTCCATCAACACTAATTTTTCCTGATGATGCTTCCGTCAAACGATTAATCATTTTAAGTGTTGTGGTTTTTCCACAGCCGCTGGTTCCCAGTAAAACAACATTTTCTCCTTCTTTTACTTCAAAAGAAATATCATCTACGGCAATCGTATTCCCAAACTTTTTTACAATTTTCTCAACACTGATCATTCATTCTGAATTTGAAGTAACCGTTAAAAAATTCCTTTCAAGTAGGAGGATCTTGTAAAATTAAATTTAACGAGTCGTTTTTAAGCATTTAATAAAGAAAAATGTTTTTTTTTATTAAAACTATTTTTTAGAAGTCAATTTCTAAAAAAATTGAGCAAGGTTTTTGATTGTCCCGGCAGAAACATTAGAATGAAAAAAAGAACTTTAATGAATACCGATATTCAAATTGCGCCATTCATATTTGGCGGAAATGTTTTTGGATGGACAATAGATGAAAAGAAATCTTTTCAGCTCTTGGATAAATTTTTAGAGGAAGGATTCAATTGTATAGATACTGCTGATTCTTATTCGGCTTGGGTCCCGGGAAATAAAGGTGGCGAATCTGAAACCATAATCGGCAACTGGATGAAAGCCAGGGGAAACAGAAATAAAATAGTTATTTCAACGAAAGTGGGAGATAAAATTTCGCCAGATAAAAAAGGCCTTTCTAAAAAATATATTTTAGCAGCGGCGGAAGAATCTTTAAAAAGGCTTCAAACCGATCATATCGACCTTTATCAGACGCACAAAGATGACCCTGATACGCCAATAGAAGAAACGCTGGAAGCGTATAATCAACTGGTACGGGACGGGAAAGTTGATTATGTTGGAGTTTCTAATCTTACTCCGGCAAGAATTGAAGAAAGCCTGGAAATCAGTATGGAAAAAAATCTGCCTGGCTACAAAACGCTTCAGCCAAAATATAATTTATACAACAGGGAATTTGAAACAGAATATAAGGATATTATTGAAAAACAAAATTTAAGCGTGATAACGTATTCATCCCTCGCCAGTGGATTTTTATCTGGAAAATATCAATCTGAAAAAGATTTTTCAAAAAGCCCCCGCGGAAAAGGAATGTCGAAATATATGAATAAAAAGGGTTTCGCGATATTAGACGTATTAAAAGATTTGTCGAAGATATACAATAGTTCTTTTGCCGCCATTTCATTGGCGTGGCTTATACAAAATCCTTTGATAGCAGCGCCCATAGCGAGCGCTACTGATGAAAAGCAATTAGATGAATTAATGCAATCCGCTGATTTGAACGTTAGTGAAGAAGACATGGAACGATTAAACAGAACAGGAAATGAATAGTAGTAAACAAACTTTTAACGCTGATTTTTATTTTGTTCAATAAGTAATTAGTAATTTGAATTGATAAAAATTATCCATTGTTTAATTCCTTTAACTTTGTTAGTAAAGTTTTTCTAATCAAAATAGTTTCAAATATTTAAAACATTCTTCTATGAAAAATAAATTTCTCTTTTTCCTTTTAATTGGCTTTGCGATTATGGTCAGCACGGTTTCATTTAGAAATATTGGCCCCAAATCGAAGGCGCACGTTTCGCCAGGTGATAATGCAGGATTAACCTTGCCCTCGGGTTTCAGCGCTTCTGTCGTTGCTGAAAATCTTGGCGGCGTCAGGCATATTGCTGTTACAAAAGAAGGCAATATATATGCAAAGCTGGCCCGCCCGAAAAATGGGAAAGGCATTCTTTTTTTAAAAGATAATAATGGCACGATGGAGCAGCAAAATGGATTTGGAGATTATGGAGGAACAGGGATGCGGATTCATGATGGATATTTATATGGTTCTTCCAATACCGATGTGTATCGTTATAAATTAAATGATAAAGGTGAAGTGGAAAATCCTGATAAACCTGAAACAATAGTTACCGGGTTGTTGGACCGAGGTGAACACAATTCAAAATCAATCACTTTTGATAATGATGGAAACATGTATGTGAATGTAGGCGCGTATTCTAATTCATGCCAGGTAGAAGACAGAACGCCCGGTTCAATGGGAAGGCCCGGCTGCCCAATATTAGATTCTGCCGGTGGCATTTGGCAATTTAAGGCTGACAAAATTGACCAGCATTATGGCGATGGCGTTCATTATGCAATGGGTTTGCGCAATGTGGTAGGACTGGATTGGAATCAAAAAGACAATGCGCTTTTTGTGATGCAACATGGCCGCGATCAATTGCACGATTTATTTCCACAATATTATACTGAAAAGCAGTCCTCTGTACTTCCCGCAGAATGTTTATATGAAATTCACAAAGGTGATAATGCCGGCTGGCCTTATATTTATTATGACCAGATTCAGAAAAAACAAATTATGATGCCGGAATATGGCGGGGACGGAAAAAAAATGGCCGACAAACAATATTTAAATCCCGTTGAAGCTTTTCCCGGACACATGGCACCAAATGATTTATTATTTTATACAGGCAATCAATTTCCCGAAAAATATAGGAACGGAGCCTTCATCGCTTTTCACGGTTCGTGGAATAGAAGCCCTGAACCGCAGGCCGGATATTTCGTGGTCTTTGTTCCTTTCAAAGATGGAAAACCCTCAGGCAAATGGGAAATTTTTGCCGATGGATTTTCCGGTGAAAAAGTAGTCATGTCTCCGGGAAAAGCAGAACACCGCCCATGTGGATTAGCGCAAGGCCCAGATGGTTCGCTTTATGTTTCAGATGACTCAAAAGGAACTATTTACAAAATCATGTATAAAAAATAAGGAATGAATAAGTTGATTGTC
>JBDTHD010000221.1:0-3613 GCA_039937075.1 Ginsengibacter sp.
CCGGTGCTGCTTGTATATCCATTCACATCTATTTTATAAGAAGGATTGTCTTTTAAAACCTGTGCAACTTCTTTTAACGATTTGAATGATTTTGCAAGCAATTTAGAACTGTTGATCTGGAAGAAAATATTGTGTGCGGCTTTATTCACTTTTTCTACTACCACCACATCAATAACCGGACAGCCATGGTTAGACGCAGGTCCAGCTTCAGTTGGGCATTTATCTTCTTCATCATTTACGCCGTCCTTATCGGTATCGGGAATGGGACATCCCTGGTAACGCGCTACGCCGGCTACTGTCGGGCATTTATCTTCTTCATCATTGATGCCATCGCCATCTGTATCGGGAATCGGGCAACCGTTATACTTTGCTACACCGGCTACATCAGGGCATTTATCGTCAATATCGGGAATACCATCGCCATCTCTGTCAGGACAGCCTTTTAAACTTGCCAATCCTGCAGAATCGGGACATCTGTCAAGGCTGTCAACCACACCGTCATGATCACGATCTGCAACTACTGCAACCGGAGGCGCGGGCATTTCAACAACGGGAGCTGAGTAAGGCTTGCCAACGTTTGCGATAACTCCAAGCGAATTATATAAATTGTTGGGAATTATATTTGACGAAAGCGTCATGCGATATTGAGATTGCAACATAATATAAACCTGGCTTTGAATATTAAACTGAAATCCAATTCCTAACGGTACATAACCACCCCATTTATTATAATATCCGGCTCCAATACCCGCGGTTATAAAAGGAGAGAAAAAATGATTGTCCGTTATGGGGCGGGCGTTTAAAGTTGCTTCTGCCTCACCGGCAATTCCACTTTGATTATTCGAAGTTTTAGGTAGATATTCATAAAATACGCCACCCAATCTTCCGGAAAAATCAATGTATTTATTAATCCCTTTCCAGTAGGACAAAGAAATAGATGGACTTTTTTCGAAAATATGTGTAATGTCGCCATTTTTGAATACCGATTTAAGCGACGTTGTGTCAATTTCGGCGGGAGATGTAAAATCTACAAAACCAATGTTAAATCCGAATCCATCCTGCTTTACTGGTGAATACGGCGTTTGTGCATTAGCAATAAAACCTGCGGAAATCATTAGAAATAAAGTAAAAAGTTTTTGTTTCATAAATAAAATTTAGTGAGAAAATAAATGGGTGTTACCCCTAAACGAATTAATTTTTCTCCAAAAGTAGTTACAAATAGCATTCCCGAATTAAAAAAAGATGGTTGTTTCTTTTTTGCCTCCACAAAATGATTCAGTTATATTTGCAAAACTTTTTTCAAGGGATTTAAAGGAAAGCAAAATTATTGAAAAACGGCCCCGTAGCTCAGTGGATAGAGCAACAGCCTTCTAAGCTGTGGGTCGAACGTTCGAGTCGTTCCGGGGTCACTGTTTTATTTTCTAAAGTTTCATTTATCTGCTTGTTTTACCTGAACTTTATTTTAAGAAATATAAATGGACATTCAAATAGAAAAAAGCTGGAAAAAAGTATTGAAAGATGAATTTGAAAAAACATATTTCCAGCATATTATAACTTTTTTGAAAGCTGAAAAGGCATCTGGGAAAATTATTTATCCTCCCGGCAGTTTAATTTTTAATGCCTTTAAACAAACGCCTTTTGATAGAGTGAAAGTTGTTATCCTGGGACAAGATCCTTATCACAATAAAGGGCAAGCCCACGGTTTAAGCTTTTCTGTGCCGGATGGCGTTCCTAAACCTCCTTCCCTTATGAACATTTTTAAAGAATTACAAAGTGATTTGGGGATTGAGATTCCAATCAATGGCAATCTTGAAAAATGGGCGCAGCAAGGTGTTCTTCTTTTAAATGCATCATTAACTGTAAGGGAAAAAGAACCCGGGTGCCATGCACCCATTGGGTGGCTTCAGTTTACGGACAATGTTATCAAAAAAATATCGGACGAAAAGGAAGGAATTATTTTTTTATTGTGGGGTAAGTTTGCCCACCAAAAGCAATCACTGATTGATGAAACCAAGCATTATGTTTTGAAAGCCGCGCATCCATCTCCGCTTAGTGCTTACAATGGTTTTTTTGGATGCAAACATTTCTCAAAGACAAATGAATTACTTATGAAGCAACATAAAATGCCGATTGACTGGAAAATTTAAAGCAGTAAACCAACAAATTTTGAAGAATTTTATTTTTAAGATATTAGCGGTCTGGGCGTTGTTTGTTTTTATACTTTCTTTATTAGTGGTTGCTTTGCCGATGTGGATTATTGGGATAGTGAAGGAACCAAAACGTACTGAATATTTTGGGCAAATTTCAAAGATATGGATACGGGTGTTCTTTTTCCTTACAGGATGTGGGTTAAAGATAAAAGGAAAAGAAAATTTTAAAAAGGGCCAAAAATATATTGTAACCTGTAATCACAATTCTCTGATGGATGTGCCGGTGGCCACTCCGTTTATCCCCGGCGCTAATAAAACGATTGCGAAAGCTGAATTAGCAAGAATTCCTTTATTTGGATTGATTTATAAACGTGGTTCAGTGTTAGTGGATAGAAATGACAAAAAAAGCAAACAGGATAGTTTTAGGAAAATGAAAAGAGTTTTGGCTTTGGGAATGCACATGTGTATTTATCCGGAAGGAACACGTAATAAAACCGATTTACCTTTAAAAGAATTTCACGATGGCGCTTTTAAGTTAGCTGAGGAGACATCAACGTCAATTATTCCTGCAATAATCTTTAATACAAAAAAAATACTTCCACCAGGGAAAACTTTTTATTTTCATCCTGCCAAAATGGAAATTCATTTTTTGAAACCGATTACAATTTCTGAAGAAGAAAATTATAAATCTTTAAAAGAAAAAGTTTATAACGTGATGAGTGATTATTATACTAAAAACAAGCCCGTCGACCACAGACCAACGACTACCGAAGACTGATAAAAAAGTCCGACGCGGTTATCTGTTGTCGGTCACCGGGTTGTCCACTACTCAATCATTCTATTTCTCATACCATAAACGACAAGGCCACTTATAGTTTTAGCGCCTACTTTAGTTTTCATGCTTTGGCGAATACTTTCTATCGTTCTTGGGCTTAAAAAAACGATTTTTGAAATTTCCTCCGTCGTCTTATCCTCTCCAATCAACTGCAAAATTTTTAATTCTTTCTCACTAAAAGTAATGGGAACCTTTTGTCCGTAATGCCGACGCAGATTTTTTTTCTGCATTAGTTTGCCCATAACGGCCTGGTTCACCAATTGATTAAAATAAAATTCTTCATTCATGCAGGTGACAATGGCTTCGTATATTTCGTCCGGATCAGTTGTTTTGGTTAAATACGCATTTGCTCCCATTTCCATCATCTTGCTTATCATCTGTTGGTCATCATACATAGAAAGAACGATGATCTTAAGATTCTCGTCATATTCTTTACGAAGCATTTCAATCGCGTTGATGCCATCAATTTCCGGCATCCGGATGTCCATTAACAATAAATTGGGCCTCTGAATAGCTATTTTATGCATCAGATCTTTTCCATCTTCGGCTTCCCAAATCATTTTTAGGTCTTCTCTCGGATTTAGAGCCATTTTTATCCCATCTCTGAAGATCTTATGATCATCTGCGA
>JBDTHD010000222.1:0-6956 GCA_039937075.1 Ginsengibacter sp.
ATGTGTCCTATCACGGCAGCAAGCCCCAATCCGAGCATAAGGTTCGTACGATCTAATTCGTTGGTAAGATAATAAGGAAGCAAATTATAAAGCGCCACCGCCAATATTCCCTTAAGCATGTCGCCAACCATCACTATTGTTCCAAACTTGGCACCCAGAACTCTAAATGTATTAGTAGCACCCATGTTGCCACTACCATATTCGCGAATATCTATATTGAAAAAGGCTTTACTAATAATTATTGCTGTAGGTATGGACCCAATAAAGTAAGCTAATAAAATGAGGATAAATTCTTTCATATTAATTTATTCAATAGACACACTGGGGTAGCAAATATAACATTAAATTGTTCGCATGTGATCTTAATTTTCTTAAAATTTAGTTCAACATTTTTTAAATAAAATCGACAACCAATCGCCTCTTTGTTTATTTTGTAATTTAACAAATTTGTTTTCTTCAAACACTTCCCGCATCTCTTCTTCATCGCCATAGAGAAATCCCGAAACCAATAAAAAGCCATCTCGTTTTAAAAGGGAAGATATAGAAAAGGATTCATTTTTAAGAACATTCAAATTAATATTTGCTAGAAGAATGTCTACCTGGCCGATGCCGGAAAGATCATTTTGTTGCTTAATAGTAATCTTTTTGCAAAGATTCGCTTCCACATTTTCTCTCACATTATTGATACTCCATTCATCGTAATCCACAGCTGTAATTTTCGACGCGTCACATTTTTCTGCAAGAATGGCAAGAACGCCGGTTCCTGTACCAAAATCAATAACAGTTTTCTCTGTAAAATCTAACTCTTCCATCAATTCGATCATCAAAAAAGTGGTTGCGTGATGACCGGTACCAAAACTCATTTTTGGTGTAATGATCAATTCGTGTTTTACATTTTCTATTGGCTTTTGAAAAGAAGGACGGATACCTGCAAAATTATTTACAACAACCGGCACTAAACCACTTTCCCATTGTTGGTTCCAATTCTCTTCTTGAATAATATGCCTTGTATAAACGGTTGCAGACGACAAAAGACTTTCCAGTTTTTCTTCATCAAAATCTTCTTGTTTAACGTAAGCGTTTAGTAAATTATTTTCTTCTTCAAACGCATAAAAAGAAATTTCCGATAATTCGGCAATTAAGATTTCAGTTTCTTCAGTGGATGAAGTTTCTATTGCTATTTTAATATATTCTTCCATAAAAAAAGCCTGTAACATTTACAAGCTTTTAAAAATTTATTTCATTGAAAAATTATTGTTCGTTGTTGTTCCTGTTTTGTGAAGATGAATTTTGATCAGGCCTTGGCAGCAAAGCTTTCCTGCTCAGCTTAAACTTTCCTGACTTAGGATCCACACCTACCAGTTTTACCTTTACTTTATCGCCTTCCTGGAAAATATTATCCATATTTTCAAGCCTCTTCCACATAATCTCTGAAATGTGTAATAAACCTTGTTTTCCAGGTAAAAATTCAACAAAAGCACCAAATTCCTTAATTCCCTTTACAGTTCCTTCAAAAACATCGCCAATTTCGGGCACCGATACAATACTTTTAACCCATGCCACTGCCTGATCCAGGCTTTCTTTATTGGCAGAGAAAATACTTACCTCTCCCGTTTTTCCTACTTCAGTAATATTAATAGTAGCTCCGGTAGTTTTTTGAATTTCCTGGATAATTTTTCCTCCAGGCCCTATAACCGCACCGATAAATTCAGAATCAATTATCAGTTTTTCCATACGTGGGGCGTGTGGTTTTACATCTGCATTATGCTCAGGAATACAATTATACATTGCGTCCAGAATGTGCATCCTACCTTTTTTTGCCTGGTCAAGCGCCTGCCTCATCACATCCATACTTAAACCATCCACTTTGATATCCATTTGCACGCCGCAAATGCCATCCCTGGTTCCGGTAACTTTAAAATCCATATCGCCCAAATGATCTTCATCGCCCAGGATATCTGAAAGAATAGCAAACTGACTGCCTTTGGAAATCAATCCCATTGCAATTCCACTTACATGTTTTTTAAAAGGAACACCCGCATCCATAAGCGCCATTGAGCCAGCACAAACAGTTGCCATCGAAGACGAACCGTTGCTTTCCAAAATATCACTTACAATGCGAACTGTATATGGATATTCGGTTCCGGGCATAATTTGTTTTAAAGAGCGCATAGCCAAATTACCATGACCAACCTCGCGTCGTCCAACACCGCGCATCATTTTCACCTCACCGGTTGAAAAAGGAGGGAAATTATAATGCAAAATAAATTTGGAATAATTGCTCGTAGCAGCGCTTTCAACTAATAGTTCATCAAGCGGCGTTCCTAAAGTTACCGTCGTTAAAGACTGTGTTTCACCACGGGTAAATAAAGCTGAGCCATGCGGAGAAGGTAAAATATTTACTTCCATCGTTAGCGGCCTGATCTCTTCAAGACCACGTCCATCGAGGCGTTTTTTAGTCTCCAGCATCATATCGCGAACTACATTATATTGTAATTCACCAAAATAAAATTTAATCAAACTTTTATCTTCGTCAGGCAATTCTTCTCCCAGATGCTCTTTGGTTTCTTCCAACAATTTATCAAAAGCTTCTTTTCTTTCATTTTTCACGGTAGCTGCGGAAGCTATTTGTAACATTTTGTCTTTCGCAAAACCTGTGATCTTTTCATTTAATTCTTCGTTACGATAAGGCTTTTTGTAATCACGTTTCGTCTTAGCTCCTACTTTATCTCTTAATTCTTCCTGCGCTTTTACCTGTAATTTTATTGCATTATGTGCAATATCAATTGCTTTTACGAGATCTTCCTCCTGGCATTCTTTTGCCTGGCCTTCTACCATCATAATGTTCTTGCTGGTAGCAGCTATTAGAAATTCAAGTTCCGCAACTTCTAACTGGCTTCGGGTTGGGTTCACTACAAAAACCCCATCCACTTTTGCTACACGTACTTCAGAAATAATTTCCTGGATAGGAATATCAGAAACGGCTAATGCTGCTGAAGCAGCGAGGCATGCCATCGCATCAGGCATAATTTCCGAGTCACTGGAAACTAATGAAACCAAAACCTGTACATCACATAGATAATCATCAGGAAATAATGGCCTCAAAGCCCTGTCTATTAACCTGGACGTTAAAATTTCATAATCGTTTAAACGAGCTTCCCTTTTAAAGAAAGAACCTGGAATTCTACCTGCAGACGCAAATTTTTCCTGGTAATCTACTATTAATGGGAAAAAAGACTGTCCTTCTTTAGCTTCATGATTGGCAACAACCGTTGCAAGAATGATACAATTTCCTAAACGTATAGTGACTGCGCCATCTGCCTGGCGTGCTAGTTTTCCCGTCTCGATGGTAACTACGCGGCCGTCACCTATATCAAAAGTTACGTTTATTGGATTTGGAGTGTTCATTTTTTTTAATTGTTTTATAAAAAAGTATTCCCAACCGTATTTTCAGTTGGGAATAGTTTACAATATCATTTGATAATAAAATTATTTACGGAGCCCTAACTTTTCAATCAACGCGCGATAACCGCTCAAATTATGCTTACTCAAATAAGAAAGCAAACTTTTTCTTTTACCTACCATCTGCATTAATCCGCGCTGACTACTAAAATCTTTTTTGTTGATACTCAAATGTTTTGAAATGTGATTGATTTTTTCGGTCAAAATCGCCACTTGTGCTTCACTCGATCCTGTGTTTTTTTCATCGCCACCAAAATCTGAAAAGTATTTTGCTTTGCTTTCTGAAGTTAAATAAGACATCTTTTTTGAAATAATTTTTAATAATTGGCTGCAAATGTACTATTATATTTTGATTTTAAATAAAGCAGGAACCTTATTTTTTTCAAAAATTTTAGGCTACGGAAAATCTCCGATCATGCAGGATTGCTTCGCATTGATTTCAAATTTAATGCATAAAGTGCAATAAAAATTAATCCGAAAAAATTCGCGAACGAAGTGGCACCAACGGCGATAAGATCATTCCCATATAAATAAAACGGAATTATAATTCCAATAATAATTCCAACTATATAAATATAAAATCCGGTCCGTTTTAGCTTCCACATCAATAAAGCGCCCATTAATGTAAATAAAGCAGCGATAAATTTTCCAATGGCGTCTTTTTTCAAATTGTCTTTATTGAGTATTTTACTAAATGACGTTTTCATTTTTTCCGCAAAAAGATTTCTATCATGTATTTTATGAACAGCGCCCGTTGAATCCACGTAAGTTGAATCTGTGTTTGCGACAGTCTGCTGAGATAAAACGTTGGCATATTTAGCAGCCGAAGTATAAGTATAAACGCTGGTTACAATTGTCCATCCGCTTCCTATAAATGTGAGTATGCAAAGCCAGGTAAGAAATGAAGGTCTCGTTGCGGGCTCTGTTTCATATTCGTATAAAGTATTTTCCATTAATAATATTTAAAGATGCAAAGTAATATTTTATTAAAAAACATTGTTCTTTTTAGGGGGATTCCCCAAAATAAAAAAACAGGTTAAAAGTTGCTTTACTGATGTTTTTTAAAGAAAATAGGAACCGCGCCCAATAGCACGAGCACCAGCCCCGAAATACATAAAGCAGTCCAGCCGCCTTCATTCCACGCAATACTTCCTACTGAAGAACCAATAGTTCCGCCCATAAAAAAGAAAGTCATATAAATGGTATTCAATCTTGTCCGGGCTTCGGGAAGCAATGAATAATTTCTTGAAAGGTTTGGGATATGGGTGGATTGTAGTCCCATATCAATCAATATGATTCCTGCAACTACGAGCGCAATTCCAGTTCTGCCACCGAATAATAAAATATAACCTGCAACCATCAAAAAAATTCCAATCCGCATTGGTTTAAAAGGGCCGAGCTTATCCGTAATTCTTCCGATAAACGGAGAAATAAGAGCGCCACCTGCACCAATAATTCCAAATAACCCAATAATAGAAAGTGAATATTGAAAAGGTGGTTTTTCCAAAAAGAAAGCCATCGTTGCCCAGAAAGCCGAGATGGCTCCAAACAAGCAAGCTCCTATCCACGCGCTTTCCCGGATTACTGATTGTTCTTTAAATAAGCTGAACAAAGATTTCATTAGCTTCCAATAACTTCCTTTGAAAGAGGGTTTTTCACCAGGAATAAATTTCCAGATAAGGCCAGTCATAACCACCATAAAAAAAGCGCTGATAAAATATACAGATGGCCAGCCAAAAAACTCCGCCACAAAACCACTAAGAGAACGTGATAACAAAATACCGGTAAGCAAGCCTCCGAGAATGGTTCCCAAAACTTTGCCCCTTTCATCATCCGAGGCAAGATGCATAGCCAGCGGGATAAAAATCTGGCAGGCCGTACTGGTAATTCCAACACAGATGCTAAAAAAATACAGCCAGTCAATATTTGGCGAAAAACCTACACCAATTAGAGATACTCCGGCCAGCAAATGCATCCAGATTAATAAACCTCTTCTTGCGAGCATATCACCCAATGGAACTATAAAAAAAAGACCAATTCCGTAACCTAATTGAGAACAGATGTTTACAAATGATGCAGATTCTTCGGAGACTTTGAAACTACGCGACAAAGTGCCCAACAATGGTTGGCAATAGTAAAGATTAGCAACAACTACACCGCAGCCGATAGTGATAAGGTATTTTAGTTTAGGAGTTAATGTAACTTCTTGCGCTGAAGGCGACATCTTTTAAATTATGCAAATGGTGGAAAATATAAATCCGCGGTATTTGTTGTTTTACTGTAAATAAATTAATGCATGTATTTTTCAACACCGGGCGCAGGTTTCCATCCATAATTGGGTTCAAAGTAGTTCCATAACAATGCGGAAATGTGCCGGGCTAATTGCCAAGCTTCGTTATCCGGTTTCCAACGTTGATCCTTATTATTTTTGGTGGCAATATAAAAAACATAATCGCCGTGCGGCGCATTCACTAATACCGCTTCAGAACGTGACGCATCTACCATTCCCTGCTTTGATGCTTCCTGAACGTAAGGCGGAATTTGCGACAGCGCGTATTCATCCCAAAAAACATCAGTAAGATCACGATACATTTTTTGGCTGGCCGCCGGACTAATAGCTTTACCGTCACGAATCATGACCATTAAATTAGACATTTCTCTTGGCGTTGTTTGTCCCCATCCAAATTCTCCATTCATTGCTTCCCTGCCAGGCGTACGTGCATTTAGACGTGTAAATTGAAAACCGTTTTGGCTTAACCATGAATTAATTTCAACTCCACCGCCTGCTAATTTCTCGCACCATCTTGCGGCTGTATTATCGCTGTGAGAAAGCATTAACGAAACAAGGATTCGCAATTCTGTTTCAGTGCTGTCTTTAAAAAACTGCATCAATCCTGATCCGCCGTGGGCCATACTGTCCCTATAAATTAGAGGCTGATGATAAGTATAAATACCTTCATCAATTTTTTTAAAAATTCCAATAAGTATTGGGACTTTAATAATGCTTGCCGTTGGGAAAATAGTATCCGCATTTATCGCTGCTTCTTTACCTGTTTTCAAATTGCGAACATAAACGCCCGCTATTCCGTGAAAAGAATCGATCAATACTTTTAATTCTTTTTCAAGTTTTTTATCTGTTTGGTATTGAGAGAAAGCGGTCATTGATAGCAGCGTCATTAAAGAAAACAGAAAAGCAAATGAGAAAAATTTTTTCATTAATTTTTTTTGAAAAATACGGATTATCTCTTTAAGTGAGAATGAGAATTTTCTTATTTTTCTGTTTTTTATAAGAAAGGCCGCCCAATTGGACGGCCGGTATAGAAAATAATTAGTCTTCTATCATTTATGAATTCGCTACCTTAATCTGGTTTTCAGGAATAGTAGCATACACTCTTAATTGTCCTTTTATTTCTGAATTATTTTCAGAAATATTTTTACCCATTTGATTGTTTAGAATCAAAGCCGTTGCACCTGTTGAATCAGTCTTCGTTGTA
>JBDTHD010000223.1:0-5234 GCA_039937075.1 Ginsengibacter sp.
ACTCTTTCAGAATGCGTAAAAGCAAGCGAATCATATAAAGTGGGCGCGGGCAGATAAAGTTGGATGTCCTGATTTTCAAAAACATTTACCTGGTTCGGTTGAAAATCAATAGACTGTTTTCCTGAACTATTGGATATCGAATTATTATCAAGCACTCCCCTTTTTATTTTAAATTGAAGTACAGAAGTATTGCCGTTCGCATCTTTTACCACAATTTTTACTTCGTGAATATCAGTGTCTTTTAATACAATAACTCCATCTCCATTAATGTCTTTATAAACTCCCTGCGGATAACCGGGCAATCTTGAAAGATGTTGAATGAATGGGCCACCGGCGGCGCGGGTTTTATAATCAACATTTGCGTTTACATATCTTGTTTCATCGTAGCTAATGCTGTCTATTTGAAAAACCGATAAAGGCAAATTGTCGAGATAAATTATTGCCTCATAAATTCCGTTTGGGTTGGTTGAATACGATAGTTTATCATTCGCAGAAATACCAAAACTTATTTTATCAGAATGAACCGGGATTAAATTTGCAGTAGTTGTATAATTATTTCCCGTTTTCTTTATCGGAAGATAATTCGGTGTTTGGCTGTAGGTGCTTTTATTTCTGTCGTACATGTATAAACGTTCTATGGAAGGCGGCACATTATCCGGAATCGGCAGTCCAAATAATAATTCATTTAAAACTTTACCGGTTTTTGTATCGCGGATTTCAAAATGGCAGTGCGGCCCCATTGATCCACCAGTACTGCCGCTGTATGCAATAAATTGCCCTTGCTTTACAGGAAACATTCCCGGCGGAATTTCAAGATCAACTTTCCAACTTTGTTTTTGATATTGTTTGTCTGTCACATATTTTTCCAATGCAGAAAAAAATCGATTTAAATGTCCGTAAACCGTTGTTAATCCATTAGGATGATTGATATAAATCGCTTGGCCATATCCAAACGGTTCTACACTTACCCTTGCAATATATCCGTCCGCGGCTGCTTTTACTGACTTATTTACTACCTGGTCTGTTCTGCAATCCAAACCCATGTGGTAATGATTGGGTCGCAATTCGCCAAAATTAGCCGCCAGGCTTATTCTTGCGTCGACAGGATAAATGAAATAATTTTTGGGATAATTTTTCTTCGGAAAGAATTGTGCATTAGCGAAGCCATAAAAAAACAGTAAAATAAAAAACAGGAACGGTTTATGTATAGTATATTTTTCAATAGAAAACGTAATCATATTTACAAATTTAAGAACTAAAAATTTCACATAGCAAATGGCAAAATCAAACACTATTGCAGCAATTATCTTAGGAGCCGCTGGAGGCTTCGCTCTTATAAAATTTTTGAGCATGCCGCAAGAAAAAAGAAACGAATTTTATGGTTTTCTTAAACAAAAAACAAATGAATTGCTAGATAATGCGGAAGGAACTGTGGAAAAAGTTGAACAGTATATGGACGAATTTAAAGATAAAGGCGAGGGCGACTGGATTGATAAAATATATATACTTAAGAAAATGTTCAATAATCTTTACGGCTCTCAAAAACATTATTTGTTATAATATTTTCTACTCTGTAGAAATTTAAAAAGGCAGGCTTTTGGGGAAGAGCCTGTTTTTTTATTAGGTAGTAAACGAACAAATAACACCGATTTTTATTTTGCATTTTGGTTGAACTTCAAATTATTCTTTAAAATCTTCGCTCTTTACTTTATTTTTGGCAGCCACAGATTATAGTTTCATGCCATTAGACAAATCCATCAAGACAGTTTTAATTATAGGTTCGGGCCCCATCGTTATTGGCCAGGCCTGCGAATTTGATTATTCCGGATCCCAGGCTGCACGCAGCCTGAGAGAAGAAGGAATCAACGTTATCTTAATAAATAGCAACCCGGCTACCATTATGACCGACCCGATGATGGCTGAAAAAGTGTATTTGCTGCCACTGACTGTAGAAAGTATTGAACAAATTATTGAAGAAAATGCATCGGGAAAATTTAAAATTGATGCCGTTTTAGCGACAATGGGTGGCCAAACCGCACTGAACCTGGCGAAGGAGGCAGATGAAATGGGCGTTTGGGAAAAAAATAACGTTCGTTTAATTGGGGTTGATATTAAAGCCATTGACAAAGCGGAGGATAGAGAAAAATTCCGTCAATGGATGTTAGAGATGAAAATTCCGGTTGCTCCGGCAAAAATTGCCAATTCATTTTTAGAGGGAAAAGAAATTGCACAGGAAGTAGGATTTCCTTTGGTTATCCGTCCTTCTTTTACATTGGGTGGCACCGGCGGAAGTATTGTTTTTCATAAAGCGGATTTGGATGAAGCGCTGAATCGCGGCCTAACCGCTTCGCCGATGCACGAAGTGCTGGTAGAAAAAGCGATGATGGGCTGGAAAGAATTTGAACTGGAATTATTGCGCGATGATAAAGACAATGTGGTCATTATTTGCACGGTAGAAAATTTCGACCCTATGGGAGTTCATACCGGAGATTCTATAACAGTGGCTCCAGCCATGACCTTGAGCGATACTGCCTATCAAAAAATGAGGAATACGGCCATATCAATGATGAGGAATTTGGGAAATTTTGCGGGCGGATGTAATGTACAATTTGCAATCAATCCACATACGGAAGAATTAATAGCTATCGAAATTAATCCGAGGGTTAGTCGTTCCTCAGCATTGGCAAGTAAAGCAACCGGCTACCCGATTGCAAAAATCGCAGCCAAACTGGCTGTGGGTTTTTCGTTAGATGAATTAAAAAATCAAATTACGAAAACCACTTCCGCTTATTTCGAACCGGCTTTGGATTATGTAATTGTAAAAATTCCCCGTTGGAATTTTGATAAATTTAAAGGCGCTGATGACACTTTAGGTTTTCAGATGAAATCAGTTGGCGAAGTAATGGCCATCGGAAGAAGCTTTGCAGAAGCCATTCAAAAAGCTTGTCAAAGCCTTGAAAATAATGCTATCGGGCTTGGGTATTATGGTAAAAGTTTAATGCACGCAGAAGAAATAGTAGAATATATAAAAATACCAAAATGGGACCGGATATTTCGGATAAAAGATGCGCTAATGATAGGAGTGAGCGTGAAACGAATTTGTGAATCTACCGGTATAGACCGTTGGTTTATTTACCAGATTCAAAAAATAGTAAACTGCGAAAAAGCAATAGCAAAAGTTACTTTAGAAAATATCTCTCCGGAACTTTTAAAGGAAGCCAAACGTCTTGGCTTTGGTGATGAGCAAATATCAAAAATCATGAAAGACGGAAGTACGGATGAAGATGTTTATGAAAAAAGAAAAGCATTGGGAATTACGCGGGTTTATAAAATGGTAGATACATGTAGCGCCGAATTTGAAGCAAAGACCCCTTATTTTTATAGCACATTTGAGTAATTAGATCCTAACATTAGAAATGAACAATAACATTATTTACAACGAATCCATTCCATCTTCTAAGAAAAAAATTATTGTCCTCGGCAGCGGCCCTAACCGCATCGGCCAGGGCATTGAATTTGATTATTGCTGCGTGCATGGATTGCTCGCAATTAAAGAATGTGGTATGGAAGCGATTATGATTAATTGCAACCCTGAAACAGTTTCTACAGATTTTGACATTGCTGATAAACTGTATTTTGAACCAGTTTTTTGGGAGCATATCTGGGAAATAATCGAATTGGAAAAACCTGATGGCGTTATCGTACAGTTAGGCGGCCAAACAGCATTGAAACTCGCAGAAAGATTAGATCAAAAAGGAATAAAAATTATCGGTACCTCTTTTGACAGCATGGATATTGCTGAAGATCGTGGTCGCTTTAGTGATATGTTGAAAGAACTGGACATTCCTTATCCAAAATATGGAACTGCTCATGACACAGATGACGCGATTGAAATTGCGCATAAAGTAGGTTATCCTGTTTTAGTCAGGCCGAGTTATGTACTTGGTGGACAAAGAATGCGTATCGTTTTAAATGATGAAGAATTAGAAAATGGTGTGTTGAGCTTATTAAAACATTTACCGGGGAACAAGATTTTAATTGACCAGTTTTTAGATCGGTGCCAGGAAGCGGAAATTGATGCCATTTTTGACGGAGACACTTTTCACGTAATGGGCGTGATGGAACACATCGAACCCGCCGGAATTCATAGTGGAGATAGTAATGCAGTTTTACCACAATTTAATTTATCTCCATTAATCGTTCAAACAATGGAGGAATATGCTGAAAAAATTGCGAGGGCTTTGCATATAAAAGGATTAATAAATATTCAGTTTGCGATTAAAGATGGAAATGTTTTTGTAATTGAGGCCAACCCAAGGGCTTCGCGAACTACGCCGTTCATTGCCAAAGCCTATCAAATACCTTATCTCAATATCGCCACTAAAATTATGTTGGGCGCTGCCAAGTTAAAAGACTTTACATACGAGAAAAAGCTAAAAGGCTTTGCGATTAAAGAACCGGTTTTCTCATTCAACAAATTCCCTAACGTGAATAAAGAATTAGGGCCTGAAATGAAAAGTACAGGAGAAGCCATTCGGTTTATTAAAGATTTACGTGACCCCTATTTCAGGCAATTGTATCGTGAAAGAAGCATGCACCTAAGTAAATAATTGAACCCAATTTACTCTGTAGTTAAATAGGGCACTGTCTTGTTATAAACATCATCTGTAATGGTCATAATTTTTTTTATTTCCTGCACCGATTTATAGTCTCCATGTTGTTGTCTATATTGAAAAATAGCATTAGCAACATTATAATTTATGTAAGGATGAGCTTTCATAACATCAACTGAGGTCGCGTTAATATTTATTTTTTTGATAAAAGGATCTTTAATGAACAGGTATTTTTTTATTTTTTGAAAAGTAGAATCAGGCAAAAAATAGGTTTCGCCTACTTGCTCAACAGAATAAAAGCCACCAAGCTTTTCCCTGAATGCAAGGATTCTTTTCGCAAGTTTGCTTCCTATACCCGGAAGTGAAATGTAAGCGGAAGTATCAGCTAAATTAATATCAAAAGTCTGGATGGCAGATTTTGGTGTATAATTTTCTTTAGCAAAAAACTTCTCTTCTTTTGCTGAAAAATCTTTCTTAAAAATTTTTATAGAAACATAAGGAATAAGACGTTCAACATCGGTTTCGCTAAGGCCATAAATTTTTTTGATGTCCCTAGGTTTATAAAATTTACCTCCTTTTGAAATATACTTTTGTATAGTTTCAGCAGTCCGCTTTCTTATT
>JBDTHD010000224.1:0-3629 GCA_039937075.1 Ginsengibacter sp.
CCAGGTTTTTCTCGATCGCAATGCAATCGCATCCGCCCATCACCTAAAAAAAGAAGACGTGGACAATGCTACAGTCGATTTTTTAGTGCAGCAACCTGGAATTGCCCGTGCATTTGCTTTCGACAACTTAAATATGGTAACCTTAAATACAACGATTAAAAATAAAGTGACCAACTCTTATTTTCCCTCACGAAGCGGAGATATCCAAATCATTTTTGATCCGCAATGGATTGAAAGTCTTTTGCAGGGAGGCACTACTCACGGCGTTTGGAATCCTTATGATGCGCATATCCCGCTTATTTGGTATGGATGGGATATTACCCACGGAAAAACAAATCACGAAGTAAATATCACCGACATAGCGCCTACGCTCGCGGCGATGCTTCATATTCAAACGCCCAGCGGTTCGATTGGACATGTGATTGAAGAAGTTGCCAAGTAGAATCGTGGCCTGGAAAAAATGATTTTAAAAATTCCTGTTTTTGTTGAAGCAGGACAATATAGAAATAATGAAATCAATTTTATTCTTACTGCTATTATTCACATCTTTTACAGGCACGCTTGTATCTGCTCAAACGGTTTCTTTTGACAATGTAAAATTTTTTGAAGACACGTCGGTTTTAAATGTTACCATCAAAACCGATATGGTAAAGGTTTTCAGGCAGAAGGAAAAAACCGGCGCTAAATTTCCGGCCAATTTTTCGGTTCAGTTTGAAAACGGTAGCCAGATAAATGAACCAATCGTGCTGGAAATACGAGGGCACTTCCGAAAAAATTTCTGCTATATTCCTCCGCTCAAAGTCATTTTTAAAAACAAGAAAACATCCGTGTTAAAACCTTTAGGGGCTTTGAAATTGGTTAACCAATGCAAGACTCCAGAAATGTATCAACAATATCTGGTAAGCGAATTTCTTGTTTACAAAATGTTCAATTTGCTTACAGATAAAAGTCTTAGAGTGCGGTTACTAAATTTAAAACTGATTGACAGTACGGGCAGAAAAAAAACAATAGATGAAAATGCGTTTTTAATGGAAAATGAAAAAAGATTTGCAAAGCGAAATAATTTCACCGTTTTAAAAACCGATAAAGTAAAATACAATTTAACCGATCGGCGGCAAATGACTTTGGTAGATTTGTTTGAATATATGATAGGCAACACCGACTGGGGAGTTTCTGTAGGCCATAATGTGCAGTTGTTTCATTCAAAAAACGATTCATTCGCCCTTACTTATGTCGTACCTTATGATTTTGATTATTCTGGTTTTGTAAATACAGATTACTCATCGCCTGCGCCCAACCTTAATATTTCCAGCGTGCGAGAAAGGATCTATCGCGGTTTTCCCAGGTCTCTTAATGAAATTAATGAAGCATTGGCTATCTTTAAAAAACAGCAGGAAAACATGTATGCTCTAATCAATAATTGTAATCTTCTTACGTCAAAAACAAAAAGAAGTTTGACAGGGTATCTTGACGGATTTTTTGAAATCATCAAAAAGCCCGATGATGTAAAAAGGATTTTTGTTGAAAATGCCAGGAGTGATTAGCCAGATTATTCAAAATTATATTTTGTCACTTTCTGCAATTATAGAAGCTGAATTTAATGTCCCTTATTTTTTCTTAAGCCCTTTAATAATGACATCGCCGGTTCCGCCTGGTAAGCATGGATATTGGAATGCCCTCTTTAAAAGCTTCGGGTTATTAAGTGTGGCATAAAATTCATCCAGGAACTGTATCGTGGACCTTACATATTTTGAATCCAGCAAAGAGCAATTGGTATACGTGTCGTAAATTTTAGTTTTTAACCCGTTATAAAAAGCAATTGTACTATCAAATAATTTCATATCCGGAACGCAATATCCACGGTAGCGGCGCTCACGAACCGAACGCATTTGCAATTCTTCCGCGGGTTTGGCATACGGCGAATTCACAATTCCTGCCAAATCAAAATCGTAAGGAACCCCGACCGGAGCAGACTTCGGAGTCGCCGCCACCAGTTTTATATTCTGAAGGTATTCGACTGACCAATCTGTATTTGCAATCAGGTATTCAAACACCGCCATCTTTAAAAATGATTGCTGCCTTATTTCCTGCGGCTTTATTTTCTTTTTTAAAATGACCCCGTTATTTCTCCTGGCCATTTGTTTTTCCTCTTCAAGGATAATTCCATAAAAAGGCGATGCTACTATTTTATTATTTTCATTTTCAAGATTTACTTTTACAAGCCGCGCCCTAAAGCTTTGTGGCGTTACAAGATTATATAATTTATACACCAACCACTCATGCACAGTAAATTGATCACCCCTGCATGGCATCACTAATTTTAAAGAAGAATTTGCAGGGAAATAAGAAAAATTTTTGTTGTTACCGGGAAATTTTAGCAGCAATGGCGGATAGGTGCAGTTCGTCTTTTCCCTGCGAAAATGGCCTCTCGTTTTTACCTGGATTGGAACAACAACTTCATTACCTTGTCCATTTTTGTAAGAAAGAAGTATCGGAAAATATTCAGCCTCCCCATTCCGGTTATTCAGCAACTTCTGCATATTTCCCTTTAAAGTAATCTCCAGGATTTTATCTAAATCAAATAAACTCGTATCAGTAGAAGAAATAATTTTTGAAACCTGGAGATTGCTAACATTCTGGCATTTCCCCGCAACGGAAAAAATAAGCACAATGCAAACCGAAACGAAACTTTTTTTCATGATGAAGTTTTAAAATTATCAGTAGGCAATTCTGTTAGGAAAGGTATGTCACTTATACAGTAAAGCAACAAATAAGATGAATACTTATCCCTTGTTGGTAGCTAAATTGTCTGAACTATGATTTATAGATTTGTGTGATTTGCATGACTCAAGATATTGGCAAAAAAATCCTAAACTCACTTTCTTCACCTTCCTTACTCTCTACTTTTATTTCCCCACCATGCGCCTTAATAATATCATAACTCAAACTTAAACCCAATCCTGTTCCCTGTCCGGTTGGTTTGGTGGTGAAGAATGGCTGGAATATTTTATCAACAATTTTTTGAGGAATGCCATTCCCATTGTCACTAACGGTAATGATTACATGGTTTTCCGATTTCTTTGTGGTGACTGAAACTGTTGGTTCGTAGTGGATGTCAGGCTGAACTTGTCGAAGCCTTTCGCTTACCGCGTAAAAAGCATTGTTGTATAAATTCAATAATACCCTTCCAATATCCTGCGGAATAATATTTATTTTCCCAATAGATGAATCAAAATCTGTTTTCATCGTTGCATTGAAATCTTTGTCTTTTGCTCTTAAACCATGGTAACTCAATCGCAAATATTCGTCCGCCAAAGCATTGATATTAGTGGGTTCTTTTACGCCTGTACTTTTTTGTGAATGTTGCAACATTCCTTTTACAATATCACCTGCACGTTTTCCGTGGAGATTTATTTTTTCTAAATTTTGCTTTAAATCTGAAGCAATTTCTTTTGCTTCTACAATATCTCCTTTGTCTAAATCCATATTCATTTCATCAATTAACTCCGTGCTTACCTCCGAAAAATTATTGACAAAGTTTAACGGGTTCTGTATTTCATGTGCTATGCCGGCAGTTAGTTCTCCAAGGCTGGCCATTTTTTCTGATTGGATCAGTTGCGATTGCGTTG
>JBDTHD010000225.1:0-11213 GCA_039937075.1 Ginsengibacter sp.
AGCATTGCAGGAAATTGAAATCGCGTTTCAAAAGAAAGAAGTTTGCCTTCTTCACGGAGTTACCAGCAGTGGCAAAACACAGTTATATATTAAGCAAATAGAAAAAATTGTGTCGGAAGGCAAACAGGTTTTATATCTTTTGCCAGAGATTACTTTAACCGCACAAATTATCCGAAGGTTGCAATTTTATTTTGGTGGAAACATTGCCATTTATCATTCAAAATTTAATAATAATGAACGCATCGAAATCTGGAATAAAATAAAAACGGGGGAATTAAAAATAATTCTTGGTGCCAGAAGCGCATTGTTTCTTCCTTTTAAAAATCTGGGATTGGTTGTAATTGACGAAGAACATGATCCATCTTTTAAGCAACAAGACCCCGCGCCACGCTATAATGCACGGGATACTGCAGTTTATTATGCATCGCTTTTTAATGCAAAAGTTTTGATGGGAAGCGCCACTCCGTCCTTAGAAAGTTATTACAATGCCAAAAAAAACAAATATGGCCTGGTAAGTCTTTCTGAAAGATTTGGCGGAACTCAATTGCCGGAAATAAAAATGATTGATACCAAAACGGTGGCTGCTTCTAAAAAAGGAAAGGTGATGATTTCTCCGCAGTTAAAAGCTGCAATTGAAACGGCTTTGCAAAATGACAAACAGGTTATTCTTTTTCAAAACCGCCGGGGATATGCGCCCTTATTACTTTGTGGAACTTGTGGATTTATTCCTCAATGCGAAAATTGTTCTGTTACTTTAACGCTTCACAAATATTCCAATAAACTTCATTGCCATTATTGTGGAAATACTTATCCCAAGCCTGTTTCATGCCCGGCATGCGGAAGTGTAAACTGGAGAGAGAAAAATTTTGGAACAGAAAAAGTAGAAGAAGAACTTACAGAAGATTTTCCAAATAATCGAATTGCGCGAATGGATGTGGATGCCGTAAAAGGAAAGAATGCGCACGATACTTTAATAAAATTATTTGAGCAACACCGGTTTGATATTTTGGCGGGAACGCAAATGGTTGTAAAAGGGCTTGATTTCGAAAAAGTGAGTTTGGTCGGAATACTTGATGCGGATGGATTATTATCTTTTGCCGATTTTAGGGTTAATGAAAGAGCATTTCAGTTGATGGAGCAGGTGAGTGGAAGAGCTGGAAGAAAATTGGAAAGAGGCCTCGTTTTAATACAGGCGTCAAAGCTTGACCATCCCGTATTATTATTTGTGCAGCAACATGACTACGAAAAATTTTATGAGTTTGAATTAGCGATGCGAAAGCAATTTTTTTACCCGCCTTATAGCCGGTTAGTCAGGATTATAATAAAGCACCGGATAAAAGAAACAGCTTTTGACGCTGCTGAAGTTTTAGCTAAAAGTTTGGGAAATGATTTTGAAAACCTCGTAGGCCCAGCCGCGCCAGTCATCAATCGCATTCGAAACATGTATTTGATGGAAATATTAATTAAGCTCCAAAAAGATGCCATTCAATTGCAATCTCAAAAGAAAGTGCTACGAAATCATATTGCTCTTTTAAAAGCCGAAAAAAAATTTAGAAGCGTGGTGGTAATCGCGGATGTTGATCCATTATAATTTTTATATAAAATAAAAATCTGCGCTAAATGTTTATTTACTGTATTGGTTTTTTTTATTCATTCGCTGCTCCATCTCCCGATCGTTAAGTAATTCTCTGGCCATATCCATCATCTCGGGATAATGATAATAATGAGTACCCGCTTTTTTCTGCTTGCTTTCGTACACCATAGCCCTGGAAAGGTTATCAGCGCCTATCGCTTTATATTTTTGTAAAGGCCCGAGCAATAAAAATGAAAGAATATCCATCAAAACCTGCGCTATTTTTTCTCCTGTTCGGGTTTCTTTTCTATTTCCATTTAAAAGAGACGGTTGAAAAATACCCAGGCTTTCAAATGGGATTTTTTTTAGAGAATTTTCAGTTTTACCTTTTAGTTTTAAATAAAAATTAGAAGAATTTTCATTTGCGCCAACGGCTGAAATAATAATAAACTTTTTAAAACCGTGCGTAATTCCAATTTTAGCAGCGTTTACAGGAATATCGTGGTCGATTTTTTCGTATAAAATTTTATCTCCGTTCACTTTTTTTTGAGTAGTACCGATACAGCAAAATATCACGTCGCCGTTGCCAAATCTTTTTTCGTAATCATTAAAGTCATTAAAATCAACAATTTGTTGTTCAATTTTTGGATGAGTTTTGGTTAAAGGTTTTCTTACCAGCACTCTCACCGATTTGAAATTGTTATCTTTTATTAATTCTTCCACCACCAGGTTTCCCGTTAGGCCGGTAGCGCCGATAACAACTGCAGTGAGTTCATTCATATTTTGGTATTTTGCCGGTAATTTTATTTTTTATGCAAGTTCAACAAAATTATCCACTCAAAAAATACAACACATTTGGTATAAATGCGATTGCAAAATACTTTTCCACTTTTTCTTCCTTTGATGAATTGAAAAATCTTATCGAAGAGAAAAATGTTTCATCCAAAATGATTCTCGGAGGAGGAAGTAATATTTTGTTTACTAAAAACTATGAAGGTCTGGTTTTAAAAAATGAAATCCCGGGAATTGATATTATTAAGGAAGAAAATGATTTCGTATTTATCAAAGCAGGCGCTGGCGTTTCGTGGCATTCATTTGTTATATTTTGTGTGGCTAATAATTTTGGCGGAGTTGAAAACCTCTCTTTAATTCCGGGAAATATTGGCGCGTCGCCCATGCAAAATATTGGTGCTTATGGAGTAGAAGTTAAAGATGTTTTTTACGAATTGGAAGCTCTTCATTTGCAGGAAAAAACAATTCGAAAATTCTACGTTGAAGATTGTGAGTTTGGCTATCGTGAAAGTGTTTTTAAAAAGAAATATAAAGGTCTTTTTGTGATTTTAAATGTTACTTACAGACTTAAAAAAAATCCTGTTTTTAATATTTCTTATGGAGCGATTGAGAAAGAATTGGTTAAAATGAAAATCGGAAAATTAAGTATCAAAGCCATTTCTGACGCAGTTATAAATATCCGGACCTCGAAACTCCCAAATCCGTCAATAATAGGAAATGCGGGAAGTTTTTTTAAAAACCCTGTCGTAGAACAAGAAGAAATAGTAAAACTCGAATTACAAGAGATTGAAATTCCTTTTTATAAAACAGAAGACGGTTATTATAAAATTCCTGGCGGCTGGTTGATAGAGCAATGTGGTTGGAAAGGTTATAGAAAAGGAGATGCCGGATGTTATGATAAGCAAGCTTTGGTTTTAGTAAATTATGGAAATGCAACCGGCGCCGACATTTATAATTTAAGTGAAGAAATAAAAATTTCAGTAAAAGAAAAATTTGATATTGAGTTAGAAAGAGAAGTAAATATTTTGTAAAAATTTCAACGTTTAATATTTTTAAAATTAAAATTCAAAAATCATGGTAGATGAACAATTAATTACGTCAAGTAATCAACTTGAAGGATACAGAATTACAAAACATCTTGGAATTGTACGCGGGATTACCGTAAGGTCCAGAAGCCTTTTTGGCAACCTTGCGGGTGGCTTTCAAACTCTATTTGGGGGAACAATTTCAATATATGTTGATTTATGTGAAAAAACCAGGCAGGAAGCCTATCAACACATGATTCAGCATGCAAATGAAAGAGGCGCCAATGCCATCATTAATATTCGTTACGACGCCAATGAAGTAATGAACGGGGTTACTGAAGTTTTATGCTACGGGACGGCGGTTCAGGTAGTGAATGTGTGATTTTTTTCAAAAATGAATAAAAAAACTCCTGAAATTTTTTACTTCAAGAGTTAACCAGTTATTATTAAAAAAAATTAATTGCTGCGGAGAGTTAGGGATTCGAACCCCAGGAGGTGTAACCCTCAACGGTTTTCAAGACCGCCGCATTAGACCGCTCTGCCAACTCTCCGGCGCAAAAATAAGGTTTGGCTTTTAATCGTGAAAATAAAATACGGTTATTTTTAAAAATAAAATTTAAGGTTAAACAATTTAGATTTACTCCATTCATTAATAAAAAAACCGTCTCCAAAAGGAGACGGCTCTTAGATTGCCAGTCAAATAAACTGTTAGTAATAAAATAATTATGAAGTATGATTATTTTTTTGTTGTATCAACTGCCATTTTGCTTGTAGTGTCAGCAGTAACCATTTTTGAAGAATCCATAGGTGCAGCTGTAGTATCAGTAGTTACCGCAGTTGTTGAATCTGTTGCAGTGGTTGTAGATGACGTTGAACTACCATTACAAGCTGTTAAAAAAGCAGCAACTGTGAGAACGAGCAATAATTTTTTCATTTTTGTTTAATTTTAGATTTTTAAATATTTCTTATTTATACCCATATCTTTAAAAAGTAACCCAACTATAAAATTTTTTTAAAAATTTAATTGGGTTACTTTTCCATTTTATAAGTATTAATTATAAGTTGAGTGAAAACGATTGAACAGGAAATGCTTTTGGTAAAAGGCCTTGCGGCTAATGATACTGAAGCTATCGAAACGATTTATCGCGATAATTTTGCAACGATAAAGGGGTTTATTATAAAGAATAACGGGTACACAGATGATGCGCTTGATGTTTTCCAGGAGGCAATGATTGTTTTATTTGAAAAAGCAAAATCCGGTTCTTTTATATTAAGCTGCCAATTGCAAACTTATTTGTACTCAATTTGCAGAAGGCTATGGTTAAAGAAATTACAAAAAACAAGCCGTTATAATCCTTCAATAGAAACCATTGAGGAAATTGTAGCGGTTGATAGTGAAATTGAGTATCATGAAAAGCAAAACAATGATTTTTTTTTCATGGAGAGCGCTTTGAAACAAATTGGGGAACCATGTAAAAGTTTGTTGGAAGCTTTTTACCTGGAAAAGAAATCAATGCCCGAAATAGCGGCTGCTTTTGGATATACTAACGCAGACAATGCAAAGACGCAGAAATATAAATGCCTGATGAGATTAAAAAAAATATTCTTCGCACAATATAAAAATAGGGACTAAAATGGACGAAAATTTACTTTTTGACGCGATTGAAAGATATCGGAATGGACAAATGGACGAGAAGGAAAAATTATTCTTTGAAGAGTTGAAAAAAAATAGCCCTGAAATTGACGAAGTTGCTGCGGAGCATTCTTTTTTCCTTTCAGAGCTTGAGAGAATGAGCGATCAAAAGAAGCTGAGGCACAATCTGAACGAAGTGGAAAATAAACTGGTTAATGAAGGTGTTATTTCCGGAAGTAAGGGAAAAGGAAAGGCTAAAGTCGTTTATTTATGGAATCGTTACAGGCGTACTATCGCAGTGGCAGCTGCTATCGCCTGCATTGTATCTCTTAGTACGGCTACATTTATTTCTAAATATTCAGAGAGCAAAAAAGTAGCTGTTATTACACCTTTGGTGGATCACAAATTGAACCAGTTTGAAAATAAATTGAATCAGATTGAACATAAATTAAACGATGCCACGGCGGCTCCTTCCAAACCAAAATTTGAAGCCAACTTTAGGGCTACGGGTTTTTTGGTGGATGGGAGAGGATATTTAATTACCAATGCTCACGTAGTTGACAATGCTAAAAACCTGATAGTTGAAAATAAAAAAGGAGAGCAATTTGTTGCGGAAATAATTTATTCAAATTCAGTTACTGACATTGCTATTTTAAAAATTATAGATTCTTCTTTTAATAAGGTTAATGACCTTCCTTATACGTTTACTAAAACAGGCGCTGAACTTGCCGAGCCTATATTTACCTTGGGATATCCACGCGAAGAAGTAGTTTACGGAGAAGGTTATTTAAGCGCTCAGTCGGGTTATTATGGTGATACTACTTCTTACCAGATAAGTATTTCTGCCAATCCTGGAAATAGCGGTGGTCCGGTAATTGACCAGAATGGAGAAGTAATTGGTATCATCAGCAGTAAAGAAACCAATGCAGATGGAGTAGTTTTTGCAATTAAATCAAAAAACATTTATTCTGCATTAAAAGAAATTAAACAAGAAAAAGACATCAGTATCAAAACTCCAACAGTCAATACATTAAAGGGTTTGAACCGTGTGAAACAAATAAAAAAATTAGAAGATTTCATTTATAAAGTGAAAGGCAATTAAGTTGTTACTTTAGTTAATATATATTTAAAAAAGCCCGGTTTCCCGGGCTTTTTTGTTTGTAGTAAACCGATAAATAAAATGAATTCTTATTCTGATAATCTACTCTAAAATAAATTTTCAGGATAAGTGCCCGAGATTATTAATTTATTAATTTCTTCTTTTACTTGTGGTGCATCTTCTTTATAAGTAACCCCGAACCACTGTGCAGAAGTAGAAATTACTTTTATCGCGCCTTTACCTTCACTGATAAAAGAATCACCGATGATTGGAATGAAAAACTCTGCTTTTGGATTTGCACCGTTTACCTGCAAAAATCTAAGAAATAAATTTTGAATGTAGTCAAAAACGTTTGGGTCAAAGCCCCAAAAATTCATGCTTACAACTGTATCCGCCGGTAATGGAACATCCAGCCCGTCTTCTGTATAAACGATTTTACCATTTTCGGGAAATATTTTTATGCGTTCGTGAATATTGGATAAATTTCCATCTATATCCACTTCACAAACGCCGCGGCTTACGGTTCCATTTTCTGAAATTGTTTTTGAAAGTTCGTAACCAATAATGCAATATGTTTTAGGAGATACTTCATCTGTTAAAAATTTTACTGCTTTTTCAAATGCGTCTCTTCCATAAAAATCATCTGCGTTGATAACTGCAAATGGCGCATCAATGGCATCTTTGGCGCATAAAACAGCATGAGCGGTTCCCCAGGGTTTTGTCCTTTCTTCTGGTATATTGTAGCCCTCAGTAAACGAATTTATTTCCTGGATTACATAGTCTGTTTTTATCTTTCCTTTTAATTTTGATTCGAATAAATTCTTAAAATCTTCTGCAAAAGATTCACGGATCACAAATACAACTTTTCCGAAACCACTTGCTATGGCATCGTAAATTGAATAGTCCATAATCGTTTCTCCGTTGGGGCCAAAAGAGTCCATTTGTTTAATTCCTCCATAACGGCTTCCCATTCCCGCTGCTAAAATTAAAAGTGTTGGTTTCATCTGCTTATTTATTGTTTTTTTATTAATAATTAAATTGCTGCGAAAATAAACAAGAAAGATTTATGCCACAATCCCCCTTTGGAGAAATGTTTTTATCAATGGATTTTAAAGAACCGCGGACTGAGCAACTAAAAGACGGGCTTTTCGCCAAAAATAACATCGAGGTTTTTATGTTGAGGCTTGATGAAATCCATCCTGTGGTTTCAGGAAATAAATTATTCAAACTTTACTATTTTTTGAAAAAAGTAACGGAATCGGCACATCAAAGAATAATCACATTTGGCGGCGCCTATTCCAATCATCTTGCTGCTACTGCATTTGCCTGCGGTTTATTGAATCTAAATTGTGTTGGAATCGTGAGGGGCGAAGAGCCAAAGATTCTGTCGCCAACTCTGTCATTTTGCCGGAAAAATAAAATGCAACTTGAATTTATAAGCCGCTCTTCTTATAAAAATACTGATGCCGCTTTTTTCGAAAAATTAAAAAATAAATATGGCGAACACATTTTAATACCTGAAGGTGGCTTTTCTGTTAAAGGAAAAGAAGGCGCATCGCTCATCAGTCAATATTTCGCTGATAAAAACTTTTCTCATGTTTGTTTACCAGTTGGTACTGCAACTACCCTCGCAG
Source organism: Ginsengibacter sp. (assembly GCA_039937075.1). Taxonomy (GTDB): domain Bacteria; phylum Bacteroidota; class Bacteroidia; order Chitinophagales; family Chitinophagaceae; genus Ginsengibacter. The sequence continues at coordinate 7,757 of JBDTHD010000225.1, forward strand.
GAATTGTAGATTCTAATGAAAATAAAACCGAAATAATAGGCTTCAGCGTTTTAAAAAACTTGGATGATATCGATGAAAGATTCAAAGAACTTAAAGTAAACCCTATGAAAACTTATTCCTTTTGTGGCGATTATCATTTCGGCGGCTATGCGAAAAAGACAAGCGAACTAATTTCCTTCATGAACCAGTTTTATGTTAAAAATAAAATTCCTTTGGATTTTGTCTATACTGCTAAAATGATGTTTGGTGTATATGACCTTATCAACAAAGATTTTTTTAAAGAAGGCTCAAAAATTCTTTGCATTCATACAGGCGGCTTGCAGGGAAATAATTCTTTGACTAAGAATGAACTGATTTTTTGATAAAATCATTGTATTTGAAGAGTAATTGTTGATGGATGCAAATATTGATTAGTCGTCACAGCATTTAGATTTATTTATAATTTGGATATTATTGTGAAGATGCATTTTGTGAAATCCTCCGAAATAGTAAAACAGAATATTTGTTGGTTTACTGTCAAAATACAATTTCTTTCGGCTTTATTTTAAAACAAAACAAAGTCCATTGTATCAACAAAATTGTTCTGTTTGGTTTTTTCAGAATCAATCTGATAAAAAAATTAAAGTTCCTGTAGTACCTTTGCTTATCTGAAATTTTTATTTAACTCTCTCTTTTATGACCTGGAAACAGTTATTCACTTCTTCAATAGGTAAAAAGATTTTGATGGCTTTAACCGGCTTCTTTCTGATTATTTACCTTATCGTGCATGCGTCAATTAACGCAATGATTTTTTATAATGACGGAGGTCAGGCGTTTGACGCAGCCGCTTCGTTTATGCTGCACAATTATTTTATAAGATTTCTTGAAATCGGGCTTTTTGCTGTTTTTATTCTGCATATTATCCAGGGGCTTTTGTTATGGAAACAAAACAGGGCAGCCAGGAAAATTGGTTATGAAAAGATAAATTATCCCAAAGAAATAAAATGGTATAGTCGCTATATGGGTTGGCTCGGCACTTTTCTGTTATTGTTTTTAGTGATGCATTTATCTCAATTTTGGGCAACCACCAAAGATGAATTGTATTTTCATGGGCCTGCTATTAATCTTTACGAACGGATGAGGGTAATATTTACCAACCCCTTATGGTTTGTGTTATATATGATTGGACTTGCTTCGCTTTTATTTCACTTATTGCAGGGCTTTCAAAGTGCTTTCCAAACTTTTGGAATCAATCACAGGAGATGGATTTATATTATAAAAGGAGTAGGAGTAGTTTATTCCTTTGTTATATGCATACTTTTTGCATTAATGCCTATTGCTTTTATGGCAGGATGGCTTAAATAAGAGAAAGGTGAATCGTAAAATCATGTTTGAATCATGAAAATTTAAAGGTCAAAATTTTAATAAATTGTATGGCATTAGACGCAAAAATTCCAGAAGGCCCGATGGCTCAGAAATGGACCAATTATAAAGACCACGTAAAACTGGTAAGTCCGGCGAATAAAAGAAACTTGGAAATTATTGTAATAGGCACAGGCCTTGCAGGCGCTTCTGCCGCCGCGACTCTTGCAGAACTTGGCTACAAAGTAAAATCTTTTTGTTTCCAGGACAGCCCGAGGCGCGCGCATTCAATCGCTGCGCAGGGAGGAATAAATGCAGCGAAAAATTATCAAAATGATGGTGACTCTGTTTTCCGTCTTTTTTACGAAACTGAAAAAGGAGGTGACTTTCGTTCCCGCGAATCGAATACGTATCGGTTGGCTCAAGTAAGTGGAAATATTATTGACCAATGCGTAGCGCAAGGAGTTCCTTTTGCGCGCGAATATGGTGGAGTGCTTTCCAACCGCTCTTTTGGCGGAACCCAGGTTCAACGGACGTTTTACGCCGCCGGTCAAACAGGTCAGCAATTATTATTGGGAGCTTACAGCGCTTTAGAACGCCAGGTAGCTCAGGGAAATGTGACCATGTATTCCCGCCATGAAATGCACGACATCGTAAAAATTGATGGCAAAGCGCGGGGAATTATTGCAAGAAATTTAGTAACAGGAAAATTAGAAAGACATTTTGGACATGCAGTTTTGATTTGTTCCGGCGGATATGGAAATGTTTTTTATTTAAGTACAAATGCGATGGGAAGCAATGTAACAGCTGCCTGGAAATCGCATAAGAAAGGTGCTTACTTTGCCAATCCATGTTATACTCAAATTCATCCAACCTGCATTCCTGTTACTGGAGATCATCAAAGCAAGCTTACGCTGATGAGTGAAAGTCTTAGAAATGACGGTAGAATTTGGGTACCCAAAAAGAAAGATGATAATAGAAAACCCAATGATATTCCCGAAGATGAGCGCGATTATTATTTGGAAAGAAGATACCCTGCTTTTGGAAATCTAGGGCCTCGCGATGTTACATCCCGCGCAGCTAAAGAAAGATGTGACGCGGGTTATGGAGTAGGTACGACTAAAAAAGCGGTATATCTTGATTTTGCTGATGCCATCAAACGTTATGGAAAAACCGAAGCACATAAAAAAGGGTTATCGAACGCTTCGGAAAATGAAATTGAAGAATTAGGAAAGGCCGTTGTCAAAGAAAAATACGGAAACCTATTTGCGATGTATGAAAAAATTACAGACGAAAATCCTTATGACGTGCCGATGAGAATATATCCTGCCGTGCATTATACCATGGGCGGATTGTGGGTAGATTATGAATTGATGACTACAGTTCAAGGATTGTATTGCCTTGGAGAAGCTAACTTTAGTGATCATGGAGCTAATAGGCTGGGTGCATCTGCGTTGATGCAGGGACTGGCTGATGGATATTTTGTAATCCCCTATACGCTCGGAAATTATATGTCGGGTGAAATTCGCACACCGAAAATTCCAACAAGTCATCCTGCATTTGAAGAAGCTGAAAAAGCAGTAAAGGAAAGAATTGAGAAATTGATGAATGTAAAAGGAACTGACTCGGTAGATAGTTTTCATAAAAGGCTAGGGCATATTATGTGGGAAAAAAGTGGAATGGCACGCAACGAAAAAGGATTAACGGAAGCGATTGAAGAAATAAAAGCATTGAGAAAAGAATTCTGGGAAAAGGTGAAAATCCCGGGTGATATTTTTGAAATGAATCCTGAATTAGATAAAGCCGGAAGGGTTGCCGATTTTTTAGAGCTGGGTGAATTAATTTGCAGGGATGCTCTTAATCGTAGGGAAAGTTGTGGCGGACATTTCAGGGAAGAAAGCCAAACCGCTGATGGAGAAGCCCAGCGCATAGATGATGAATTCAGCTATGTAGCAGCCTGGGAATATACTCCCGAAGGAGAAGTTTTGAATAAAGAACAATTGACTTTTGATTTGGTGCAACCCAGTCAGAGAAGTTATAAATAGTTGGAGAGTGGGATTAGTGGAAATTATAAATTATTAAAATTAGTATTGATGGAACATTACAATATGAATCT
>JBDTHD010000226.1:0-7006 GCA_039937075.1 Ginsengibacter sp.
TGATTTCCTCTCTCTCCAGCCGTGCTTTATAACTTTGCGTGCGAAATTTTTCCAATTCAATTTTTGCAGCCTCAGTATCGCGGATTTTAAATTCACGAAATCTTACCACTTTGAAAAAAAAATAAAATAGGGCAGTCATTAGCGCGACAAATACCGGCCACATCCAGAAAAGAATTACAACATTAAATTTTAAAAAATTAATATGGCCGAACATTCAACAGAAGTTTATGAATAAAAACGAATTTATTGGATTGAGTCTTGTTCCATAAAATACCAATACATTAAAAATAGATAAAATTGGTAATAGTAAACGAATAAATAAGATTAAAAATTGATTCCATCCCACGACATTGCCCGTGAACAATTTCTCTTTCGAAATAACTGCGCCTTGGTTCGTGGCACACGAAACTGCGCTTTGGTTCATGGCACACGAAACAATTCCGGGCGAGCTCTTAAAATTAGTTTCGGATTTAAGGCGCCTATATATTAGATGTTTGTAAAATGGTCTTCTCCTATAATCTTATTTATAATAGCCGATCGTATATTCTGTAACATACAATTCCACATCATTAAAAAATTCCCTGAATTTGATTAAACGGTTTTTGCTGTCGTATTGAGGAGTATCATTGAAGCTGATAGTTTTAAAAGAATCACCATCAGCATTGGTGATATCGGTAGAAAGAGCAGGGTATTTAAAAAACTGGAAAAAACTTTGATTAAAGATTCCGCTAAAGCCGGAATAAAGATCTGAGAAATTTGCAACTCCGTTATATAATATGCTGTAAAAATTATATAGCTGGTCCCCCTTTGTATCCCGGCTAATAAAATCAAATTGAGTAAAGGGTCGGCTTGCATTACTCCTCGTTCTTATAACCTTACTGATATTACCTCCGGCATCATACAAAATAGAATCGGAAAGGGATAATTCATCATTGGTATAATCGTAATAAGAGAGCGTGCTGCCCTTGCTGTCAAAATTTGCCAGGAAATTTTCATGTGTGTTTGGGCTTAGGATATCCGAAGGGCTTTCCCAGCTCAATTGATAATTACCGGAAGGAAGTAAGGTTTTGTTTAAAGTATATATTTCTCCTCCTCCGGGGACCCCATTTTCAGTGACCGATTTCAGTATATTTGATTCGTCAGAAGTATAATCCGTTGTGGAAGTTCCATTATCGTCTTTTTCCAAAATATGTATAAGAAGTCCCTTGGTGTTGTAGGCATATTCACCCGTTTCACTACCCTTTCCGTCAGTAATGGTTATTTTCCTGTTTAATGTATCGTAACTGATATAGGACATTGATGAATCTTCAAATGTTCCATCGCCATTGAAGTCTATCCTGTGCAGGCTTTTTATTAGCAGGGTTGAATCTTTAAAACCCATAATGTTTACAGAATCAATTGTGACCGGATCAGGGTTCTGAAGGTCATTGTGTTTGTTACAGGAAGAATATAATGTTGTTGCAGCAATTAAAAATAATAGGGTTTTGAATTTGTTCATAAATAATGAATTTAAAATTGGAAGCAATAGTTTTATACGAGTTTTTATTTTTAAATATAGATTAATTATTTTATAGTTTACTGTGGAACTACCCACGCCCTGGTTCGTGGCACACGAAACAATTCCGGGTAAGCAATTTTCTATCAATTTTCATGGAAAATATTAGTTAGAAATCCAAACCGATGCACACCAGTTTCATAAAATTCAGCAGAGGAATATATTCTCTCTATTTCAGAATAGGATTTTTTCTGAATTTGTATCCTCTAATGTAAGAAAATATGTTTCGTGTGCCACGAACCAAGGCATTGTCCTGTTGTAAAAAACACCAATACATTAAAAATAGATAAAATCAGTAATAGTAAACCAATAATAAGATGGTTTTTCATTTTAGTTTTGGCGACAGAAACATAGAATTAGATACATTGTCTCTGTTTATCGATGCAATTCAAGAAAAATTGCACTCATCAATTGCAAAAGAAATAAAAGAAAAGAGAATAGCAAGATGTATCACTCACACAATTGGATAGTAGCAGTCGATTTGGTGCTGAATTGAATCTTATCTACTTTGCTTTGCTTGTCGTAATACAATATCAAAATGCCATACGCGGTTTTAAAAGCATCCCACTCCGGCTGCTTTATTTCCGGATCGCCTAATGTTTTAAACAAACCATCCCTGGCCGCGCCCATCAACGGAATGCTTAACGTACCTTTAAAGTTGGGGCCTATTTCCACGTAATTGCGGGTGGTATAAAAATAAATATCCTTGTCTTTGTAAAAAACAGACGCGCCGCATTTTGTCTTTGGATCTTCCTCAAAAGAGGAAAAGCAAACCAGGTTTTTTTTAACCTGGGCCGCATTGGAAGTGGGCGTGATTACCCCGTTTACAGTGCCGCTAAGGATATTCACATTTATGTCAGGGCATTTTACTTCAGTCTTTAGCTGCGCGGAGGCAACTGTAAAAAATAGTAACGAAGAGAGCGATAAAAACAAATTTTTCATAATCTTATTTAATAATTTCCATTTACAATATTCATTCTTATTTACGCAAATTCCTTGCTAAGTTTTTGAGTTGTTTTGATAAACATTTTATAAAATAGAAAAATCAAATCCAGCTGTAGTAAACCAACTCTCGCCTGACCGAATCTTTCGGGCAGGAATAGCACTGATTTTTCTTCTCCCAAATTCGTGTCTCACGAATTTCTTCTTTGGTTTCTTATTTATTACATGAAGGTCAACTCGTGAGACACGAGTTTGGGTTAATAAAATCCAGCTATAGTAAACCAACTCTCGCCTGACTGAATCTTTCGGGCAGGAATAACACGGATTTTAATTTCAGTATTTTATTCGCGTAAAATTTCCAAAAGTTGGTTCACTTCGTCAACCGTATTATAAGCATGCAGTACAATCCTTAACCGCTCTTGTCCTTTGGGAATCGTAGGATAAAGAATCGGGCGGATGTCCAGATTTTTTTGCCGGCAAAGTTTGGCGATATTTTTTACCTCTTCGTTTCCGGGAATGATTACGATTTGTATCGGCGTCTCACTCTGTAAAATTTTGAATTTTAATTTTTCCCTTTTGAAAGTGCTTATTAACGCTTGAATATCCTTCCTCTCCTTTTCCATGGAGGGAAATATTTCGTAAGATATTTTAATCGCTTCGGCAGCGGCAGGCGGCAGTGATGTACTGTAAATAAATTGCCTTGAAAAATTGATAAGGTATTTCTTAAGCTTTGCGGAACCTAAAATAACAGCGCCATGCACACCACAGGCTTTTCCAAAAGTGTGGATGCGGGCAAAACACTTTTTTTGTAAATCTAAGTGTTGAACAAGGCCCTCTCCTTTTTCACCAATTATGCCGGTTGCATGCGCTTCATCAACGATGAGCGCAGCATTGTATTTTTCACATAAATCATTTATTTTTTCCAAAGGCGCATAATCTCCATCCATAGAAAAAACGCTTTCCGTCACCACAAATTTTTGATGATTGGTTTCAACCGATTTTAATTTCTTTTCCAAATCTTCTATGTCATTGTGTAAAAATGAAAATGAAGTGGCAAAAGATAACCTAACGCCATCTCGCAGAGACGCGTGGCTCAATTGGTCGTAAAAAATAAAATCACTTTTTTGCGGAACGCAACTTAATATTCCGGTATTGGCATCGTAACCAGAATTGAAAATCAATCCGGCTTCGGCTTCATGAAAATCAGCAATTAGCTTTTCTGTTTCTTCTATCAATTGATAATTTCCTGAAAGCAGCCGTGAACCTGTACTTCCATGAGAAAGCGAAGCGTTTATTTTTTTTTCAATCAGTTTATTTTTCACGATTCCCAGGTAATCATTACTGCAAAAATCTACCAGGTTTTCTTCCTCCTTTTTTAAAAATCGCAAAGAATTATTTTGTTCTCTTTCGTTTACTTTTTTATTCAGAAAATATTCATCCATTTTGTAAAATTAAAAGAAAAAACAAGAAGGTTTATTAGCGTATTCATAAATAAACTACCTCTCCAAAAAAACCTTCTTGGTTTGGCATCAACCTTCTTGGGTTAACCCCGTTATTCCTCCATTTTGTAAAATTAGTCAAATAGAAAATTGGGTATTTAGTTAATTTTGACAAATGGAATCTCTATCACAGGACACAAAAAATATTCTTGGTTTACAATTGGTTACCGATCCGAGATGGATTGATCTTGCTTCGCTTTCGTTGGAAGAAATTTTAACCGACCATGCATGGTGCGAGCAAAAAGCGGCTACAAGTTGCATTACACTAATCACCAAATACAGCGATAGAGAAAAATTGGTCACCGAGCTTTCGCCCATCGTTACCGAAGAATGGGGCCACTTCAGGCAGGTACTAACGGAGTTGCATAAACGCAAACTACAATTAGGCAAGCAGCGAAAAGATATCTACGTCAATAAGCTGTTGGATTTTCAAAAAAAAGGTGGTAGCCCGGAAGAAAGATTTTTAGATCATTTATTAACCATGGCTTTAATAGAAGCAAGGAGCTGCGAGCGTTTCAAACGATTAAGCGAAGGCTTAAACGATGATTACATGAGACATTTCTACCGTAAATTTATGGAAAGCGAAGCGGGGCACTATACGTTGTTTATTAATCTTGCAGATACTTATTTGCCCAAAGAAAAGGTGAGAAAAAGATGGAAAGAATGGATTGTGTTTGAAACCCAATTAATGCAAAGCATGGAAATACGGGGCGACAGGATTCATTAAATACTTTAATCATTTTCTCAGACAGTAAACCAACAAATACCTTCCTTTTTTATTTTACTTTTTATTGGCAATAAAAAAATCGACGCAGCGTAAACTACACAATTCCGATTGCGCATACTCATGGCCGTTTTATGAAAACAGCAGAATTAAAATTCGGATTATTTATTGATTTACTGGCTAATCGTAAAACTTTTCTGCAGTAATTTTTTGAGAGATAAATTATTCTTCCTTCTTTAATTGCAGGTTGCTTCCGATAGCTGCTGATCTGTCAGGACAATTATCAGAAATAACACTTAGCGTCAATTCATTTCCTGCAATTGCATATTTATATTTCCCAACGGCAGTATCGCAGGAACTGCTGCCATAAAGCTTTTGCAATGATATAACAGAATCAGCCAGGGTATATTTCATCGTTTCCAGGCTTTCATTTTCGGAGGTATTTATTACATCCAAAGTATCGTTGCTGAAATTGAATTCTACAGTCATAGCACCGCCCTGTATAGTCAGCGCTCCTTTCCATTTGGTACCTGAAAGTTGTGCGTTTGAAGAACAGGCAATGAATGCTATTAACAGAGTTATCATTATTTTTTTCATAATCCAGGTTTTATTTTTATGTTTTTAAAAATCTAAAATACAAATAAAGGGCTTATTAATATTTTACAGGACTTAAATTTGTATAAGATTAAAACAAAAATAGTATGCTAAACTGGAATGATGTACGCAAATTTGCCAAAAACGGCAACCTTGCACCCGACAGAAGAGTAGAAAAAACAGCAGAAGAATGGAAGGCCATTTTAACGCCTGAACAATTCAAAATTGCCAGGTTGAAAGGCACTGAACGAGCTGGCTCCGGAGCACTTTGTCATTCTCATGAAGCCGGGCAATACAATTGTATCTGCTGCGATACGCCCTTATTCGACTCGACTATAAAATTTAATTCAGGAACTGGATGGCCAAGTTTTACACAGCCCATCAAAGAAAATGCAATTAAATACAAAATGGACGGCGGTTTTTTGATGGCGCGTGTAGAAGTGATTTGTAATGTTTGCGACGCGCACCAGGGACATGTTTTTCCTGATGGACCACCGCCAAGTGGATTGCGTTATTGCATTAATTCAGAATCAATTAATTTGGTAAAACAAACTGTGTAGCAACTTTTAATATTTTACCAATAAAATAAAATCGTTCAACCTAAAAATTAAAATAAAAAATATGGAAAATTATAAAAAAGCATACATAGCTGGCGGATGTTTCTGGGGAATGGAAGACTTATTCAGAGCACAGCCCGGAATAATTGATACAGAAGTAGGATACATAGGTGGCGAAAATGAAAACCCGACCTACCGGAATCATCCCGGCCATGCAGAAGGAATTGAATTAACGTATGACCCTGCCAAAACAAGTTTTAGAGAAATTCTCGATTTTTTTTATAGAATTCATGACCCATCAACCGTTGACAAACAGGGCAACGACAGGGGATCGAGCTATCGTTCAGCCATTTTCATTCAAAACGAAGAAGAAAAAAAAGTAGCTGAAGAAGTTATTAAAATAGTGAATGATTCCGGAAGATGGAGTGGTAAAATAGTAACCACATTAGAACCATTTACTAAATTTTGGCCGGCAGAGCCTGAACACCAGGATTACCTGAAAAGAATTCCAAATGGATATACCTGCCATTTTGAGCGATTCGGAACTTTTTTATAAATCAAAAGACAAAAAGATAGGGAAGGAAATCTATTTACGCAATCCATCTTATTACAATAGATAAATGGGCATCAACAGGTGCCCATTTCTCATTTTAAATACAATGGAATGTTTTGTGCAAAACCTCCAATTACACCATTAATTCCTTAACTTCCTTCTCAAAAAACCAAATGAAAAATATTAAAACATTTGTTGCTGTTTTTATCGTTGCGTTTTTGATAAATGCCTGTAGCTACCCATGCGGACAGGCGGCTGCTAATTTTGCGCTCGTCAATTTTACGGATGCACAAACGGATTCTATTATCCTTCGGCGCTTTATCAAACCCGGAAATTACAGTACGCTCAAAGATTCATTTGTGATTTCACGGAGCGGTAATGCCAATTTTAACAGAAGGCATGATACCTTGCTGGTACTTTATAGCCTTGCAAATGAGGGTGCGTCTTTTGGTTCTATTAACAGCGATTATGATTATGAAATCTATCTGCCCGCAGTAAACAGGCTTTATAAACTATCAAACGTAGAGCAGAAAATTCAACACGAGATTGGCGGAGGCAAAAGGTATTGCATCAATCCAATTA
>JBDTHD010000227.1:0-8996 GCA_039937075.1 Ginsengibacter sp.
CTCCAGGCTGCAAAGGATGCAGAACCCAAGCTTACATTGATTTTTAAACAGTTGATAGCGCAGTTGTAAGAATTCTTATACATGGCCATTCCACAAAAAATATTCAAAAATATTCCGTTCAAAAAAATTGGCGTTATAATTCTGTCCTTTTTTTGCTTGAGAACAGGTTTTGCCCAGATACCCAATTTCAGGTCTGGAAATCCTATGGGAGAATTAAGGGGGTCGCAAAGAAATTCCAATTCAGACACTATCGCTTTTCAACATCGCGATGATCTCAAAGATTCTATTACTATTTATTATTTTCATCTTAATTCTTTAAAAAAAGAATTTCTTGATGGCTCACTTAATGATTACGGAAAAGTGTATACGATTCCTTCGGGGTATGTAACGTTGGGAAATAATGGAAATGCCGCCTACCCTATTTTATTCACGCCTCTGCTGAAAGCCGGCTGGGATCCGGGTTTCCATGCCTTTGATGTATACCAGTATAACGTGGACAGCACACGGTTTTTTCAGACAACGAGGCCTTATACTCAATTGGGCTATTACCTGGCTTCAGGAAAAGAGCAGGTAGTGAAATTGCTGCAAACACAAAATATAAAACCCAACTGGAATGCGGGGATAGACTACCAACTGATTTCGGCGCCGGGCTATTTCCAAACGCAAAATACCAACCATAACAGTTACCGTTTTTTTTCAAATTACAGAGGAGAAAGAAAAAGGTATGGAGCTTATTTTGTGTTGATGGGAAATAAAATAAACTCTTCGGAAAATGGCGGCATACAGGCTGATTCATTGTTGACGGAAACAATTTACAGACAAAACAGGCTGTCGGTTCCGGTAAATATTGGTGGCGATAATGAAACTGTCAATATTTTTTCTACTAAAATAAACACAGGCAACCTTTATAAAAATTTTACCGCTTTTTTCAGACAGAGCTATGATTTGGGGAAAAAAGATTCAATTATTATAAACGACAGCACGAAAGAATATTTATTTTATCCCAAAGTTCGTTTTCAACACACTATTAAATACACTTCTTCAACCTACCAATTTAAAGACACGTTATCCGAGCCATCTTATGGACTGATAGATTCTACCTTTTTCAAAGAGCATTATGATACAGCTTTAAGCTCCAAATATGGTTTGAATTTCCAGGTGCAGGATCGATGGAAATTCGTGTCGAATGATTTTGTAATACGCCAGTTTCCGGACACCAAAAATTTAGGCCAGTATATTGAAGCCGGATTAAGGGTTGAGAATTTTTCTGGTTATTTCGCTACAGGAAAAAAGAATTTTTACAACGTGGTTTTGCATGGAGAATACCGTAACAAAACCAGGAATCAAAAGTGGGATGCTAACCTCAATGGCGAGTTTTATGCGACGGGCTTCAATGCGGCAGACTTCAATGTTTATGCGTCTCTTGCGCGAACAATCAATAAAAAGCTGGGGGACATACAGGTAATTTTCCAAAATGTAAACCGAACGCCTTCTTATATTTATGATGGAAGTTCGTCGTTTAACTTTGACAATAATTCATTGACAAAAAAAGAAAATATCACGGTATTAACTGCCACTGCCAACAATCCGCATTTTAACCTGATGGCACGAAATATCTCTATCGCCAATTATGCTTATTTCAAAAATTATTACCAGACGGATCTGTTTAATGGATTGGTAAATCTTACGCAGTTTACTGCTTCCACTCATTTGAAAGTTGTGGGGCATTTAAATTTATACAGCGATTTTATTATTCAGCAAACTGCGGGCAAAAATCCTATAAGAGTGCCACTGTTTTATACCAGGCAAAGGCTTGCGTTTGAAGGCAACTTTTACAAGAACCTGAACCTGAGCACCGGCATCGATGTAAACTATAATACGCCTTATAAGCCCTACAATTATTCTCCGGTGATGGGCGAATTCTTTCCACAAGACAGCGTTACCATAAGCAATCTTCCACAGGTGAGCCTCTTTTTTAATTTCAGGATCAAATCATTTAACGCTTTCATCAGAGCCGACAACCTTAATTCCATTAACATTCAGCCTTTCGGATTCACCAATAATAGTTTTGCGGCTCCGCAATACCCGCTGCCTGGTATGGTTATCAGGTTTGGCGTTAAATGGGGCTTTGTAAATTAGCATCTGCTAAGCAATCGAAAAAAAAAAAGGGAAAATAAAAAAAGCTGATATTTATTTGTTTACTGCAAATACTGCTATTTTTGAATGGTATTGTATTCGGTTCAATTAAAATCTAAAGTTAATTCCAACTGGTAATTTCCTCTTCCGGCTTTAGGAAGAATTTTCGTATGCGAGTCGTTTAAAATGCACACGCTGAAAACCACCCAATAGAAAATCTCGTTACTATAATTATAAGGAGTTATGCTTCTTCTCGCATCAATCACTTAAAGCCCCTAGTATGAAAGAAAATATCCCTCATGATCAAACGCTGAATGAATCCAAAAATTTTCCACGCGTCTCACTTGTCATACCTTTTAGCCCTGAAATGACAAAAAAAACAGGGCTTGCCGAAGTGTTAGCTTCTGCTGCGGACAAGGCTGAAAAAAACCTCTTGAAAAAATATTCCGAAGAAAAAGTAAGTCCGGTTATAAAAAAGTTACGTCTTTTGACAGAGAAAGTCGAATGCAGCAAAGATGAAAAAACGCTGGCTATTTTTGTATCGCCTTTTGCAGAAAAGATATATTATTTCACACCTTCGAATACCAGGAAAATTCGCCTCCCTGTATTAGTGGAAAACAATAAATAGCCAAAGATTTTGTTTTTTGAACTAATCCCTGATAGCAATACAACAGGATAAATCTGGAAAACTGATTTATCACACATATAAATACGCAAAAGTTTTAAATACAGTAAACCGAATCTTATTGATTTTTTATTTTTCCAGTTAGTTCCTGAAAGTGCCAGAAGGTTGAACCACCAGACTTTGCTGGTATAACGGTAATGGATAAATGAAAATAAAATCTACTTTGCTTTACGTATCGCACTCGCTAATGATTCGTAGGTCTCATCATAGTTTTTAAGTAGCTGATCATCAATAAAAAAAGTGGGAGTTCCGTCTACCTCGCTCCTGATGCCGCTTTCAATGTCACTTTCAATTTTTGATAAAACATTCTGGCTGGCACGGTCATCGTCGAATTGTTTCACATCAAGGTTTAATGATTCTGCAAAATAAATAAGGTTGCCCTCCGTAAGTTGTTCCTGCTGTTCAAAAATAAGGTCGTGCATTTCCCAGAATTTGTTTTGCAAAGCCGCTGCTTCAGCCGCCTGCGCAGCTATCATCGATTCAGGGCGCGTTTCGTCAGGAAAATTTCTGAATACAAATACCAACTCATCATGGAATTCCTTCATCAATTTTTTAATAAGCGGGTAGGCTTCGCCGCAATGAGCACATTGATAATCTCCGTATTCCACTAATGTAATGGTAGCGCTGGGTTTTCCTTCTGCATGATCGCCGGGTCCTACCGGGGTTGTTAATTCGTCCATATTTTATAATTTTTGCTTCGTAAAAGTTCTTTATAATAATCAAGATTAGTGCCGTTTTACTTCAATTGCCATCCACTTAAAAAATAGTAAATAGATTTGCATTAAAATTAATAAGTAATGGAAACCAAACCTTTAAAGCGACACGATGATATTGTCAAGCTTTCAAAAGATCACCACGCCGGCCTTCTGTTTTGCTGGAAAATAAGGCAGGGCGTGAAGTTCCATGTAGAAAAAAACCGGATGATCCGTTATGTAAAATATTATTGGGACCATCATTTTTCAACTCATTTTCATGAAGAAGAAGCTTTTCTTTTTGCTCCTGTAAAAAATGATGAAGTGCAAAAAGCGATAGAAGACCATCAAAAAATAAAAATCTTTATTGATAAAATTGGTGTTTCTGGAGTGGAAAAAAAAGAGGATGATTTATTGGAATTAGCAGATACCGTAGACAATCATATTCGTTTTGAAGAAAGGATTTTATTTCCTCATTTGCAGAAAACTTTATCGGAAGCACAACTACAAAAGATTGGTGAGCAAATTGATGATGCTCCTTTTGTAGAGAATTATGAAGACCAGTTTTGGATTAAATCCCCTTCGCTGTAAATCATCAAAAATGATGGACCGGCAAAGAGATATTACGTTTACCATTAAGCATGGCGACGAAGAAATAAAAGTAGAGACTTATGAAGGTGAATTTAGAAATTTAATGGTGCTCATCAATGAAAAAATGTATGTGGAAGATTTTGGTGAATGTAAAGGAATCGGCAGATGTGGCACTTGTTTGATAATAGCCGACGGAATAGATCAGGGCTCTTCTGTGATGGAAAGAAATGAAAAAAGTACGCTGCGGAAATGCACTTTTCAACATAATAATCTTCGTTTATCCTGCCAGGTAATGATCAATTCCGGGCTGCAAAATGCTGCAATCCAAATCGTGGAAGAACGCGAAGATGTGCGTTAAGCCGATTCCAGTAAACAAAGAAATAAAGTTGATTCTTATTTTCCTCAATCTCATCGGGCGGACGAAAACCAAGAGGATTTAATATAGAATTTATAATTAAAGAATCTTTCAAAAAACCTTCCTGGTTTGATATATGTTGTAGTGGCTCGATTATCGAAGATTACCTATGTCAATAAAGAAACAAATAAGCCCGATTTTTATTTCCCAACTCTTATCTCGTGCAATTTTTTATTACTTTTATTTCCTAAAAAATAAATCTTTGAAACGTTTACTTCTGCTTTTCATTTTTTGTATCACTTCTTTTATTATGATGGCTCAAACAATAATACCTGGTTATTATATCCAGAAAAAAAAGTTTACTGATTCGCTTCAGCAAATTGTGCACGACGTAAACCTGGATGGAATTTATGATGCCGGTGAAGATGGAATGGAAAAGATTTCTTTTGCAGTAATTGATCTGAATGGGCGCAAACCTTTGCTGGGTGGCGTAAATATGGAAAATTTTATTTATCCGGCTTCGCTTTATAAAATGTATGTGGCAATGCAAATTTTAAAACAGGTAAGCGAAGGCAACTATTCTTTGTATAAAACTTATGTGGTAAAATCGCCGAACGACGTGGACAAAACGCCGGAAATCAGTTGGGATCCGCGGCCACTTTTGCGCGACGGCGACACGGTAACGGTGAATTATTTATTAGACCTGATGATTACGCGAAGCGATAACTCAGCGGCCAATTGCCTGATAGATATTGCAGGCAGAAAAAACATTGATAAAACGATGCATGAAAATGGCTGGTATGGTAGCGAAGTAACGAGGAAATATTTATCACGCAAATTTGAAGATCCCGGTTACGATACGATTAGGGGAACCGTTACCTGCGCGTTGCATGCGGCAGATTTTATGTATAAAGTATATAAAGATAAATTGATAAATCCCTGGGTGAGCCAGCAGATGAAAGTATTGCTGGGCAGGCAATTGGATACCACGAAACTTTCCAAAGGCTTGCCATCGAATGTGATGTTTTATCACAAATCGGGCTGGTGGAGTTATTTTACCAATGATGTAGGAATCGTCGACGACGGACATGTAAAATATGTCATTGCTTTGTTGACACCCATAACGGAAGAAGACGTGCGACCACGGATGAAAGCATTATCAGAACGGGTTTATAAGTTGATGAAGGAAAAGGATAAATAGTGAAATAATTTTGATGCTGATGAGGTGCATTTAAGTTGTCGCATCACAGGTGGTTTGTGGGGACACAAACCAAGGCAGCCTCGGCCGGTATCCTCACCGACCGAAATCGCAGCGACAGTTTGAGTAAAAAGAATTTCGATGCTGAAATTGTGCTTTTCTTAATTCTTTTTATAAGTTTACTTTTAAAGAATAATATGAAATCCAAAACTTTTACCACCTGCATAATTTTCCTGTTTATTGTCTCCAATTCTTTTGGCCAACAAAGGGAATATGTTTATCATTTTGATGCAGCTTTCAGAATTTGCAACGAATCACAATCGCTTTTCACGGGTCAAGGAGCAATGAAAAATAATCTTTTCATCCTAAGAATTTGGCCCAATAAATTTCCGGACACAACATTAATCATTGCCCATTTTACAGATTCATCACTATCTGTAAACCAGGGATTGTTCCAAAGTTTTTATCTGAATGGAAATAAAGAATCGGAGCGCAATTATGAAAATAATGTACTTACAGGGCCATGGATGCATTGGGACAATGCAGGCCAAATGACAGATTCTTTAATATACGCAGATGGTAAATTGACGGACAGCGGTAAATTTTATTACTACGAAAACCATACCCTGAACACTTTCAACTTCACTGATTTTAAAAATGATACCTACCAGGTGCGTAATTTTAATGATTCAGGAAAATTAACTTCGGAGGTCTACTTTATAGGACAAAAAGGAACGAGGAAATTCTATTTAAATGGAACGGTAAAAATGGATTCTTTATTTACAAGAGCCGAAAAGGAAGCGGCGTTTCGGGGTGGCCTGGGCGCGTGGCAACGTTATATTACAAGCAGGCTTATGCCAAATATTAAAAAATTTACTGAAAGCGATTATGGTACTTGTGTGGTAAGATTTATCATTGATACCGATGGTAAAGTGAGTGATGTGCAGGCCACGACAATGCAAGGATCGGCACTGGCAAAGATTGCAGTAGATGCAGTGGCTCATGGGCCAAAATGGACACCCGCAATGCAATATGGATCACCAGTAAGAGCGTATAGGCTGCAGCCGGTAACACTCGCTCCGATGAGGTAAAATCCACAATAGATTCCCTGATAAGACATTTTCAAAATAGCCAAAAAATATTATCTTTAGAGCACACTGTTCTTTCCCTTAATTTAGCTTTAAATTCTTCGGCTTTTTTTCTGTAATCTCTAAACGTAAATTTTATGTTCATTACTCTACTTAGGCTGAAATCCCTGCTTCGTTTACTAACAACAATTTTTCTGTTCTTTATAAGCAGTTCACTTTTGGCCCAGGCAACCACTGTCGAAGGACATGTTATCGGTAGTGACGGTTTACCTCTTGCAGGCGTTTCTATCCAGGAGCAGAATACAACCAACGGAACTACAACCAATTCTTCCGGTGATTTTACGTTGAATGTGAATAAGGCCAATGCGACATTATCCGTTTCTTCATTAGGTTATACATCTCAAACCGTTTCTTTAAATGGCCGTACAAATATTACGGTAACTCTTATTAGTTCTGTAACTCAACTGGAACAGGTTGTAGTTATTGGTTATGGCACTCAACGCAAAAAAGATTTGACAGGCGCATCTGCAAGTGTGAAAGGTTCTGACATTGTAAATGTGCCTGCGCTTACGGCTACGCAAGCGATCCAGGGCAAGGTAGCCGGAGTGCAAATAACCAGTTCCGGTGCACCGGGAAGTGCGCCCGATGTAAGAATAAGAGGTGTAGGTTCTATACTCGGTGGTGCTGCCCCACTCTATGTCGTTGATGGAATTATTACAGATGACATCCGAAATATAAATAGTAATGATATTGTTTCTGTAGATATTTTAAAAGACGCTTCTTCAACTGCGATTTATGGAGCCAGGGCTGCAAATGGTGTAATTCTAATTACTACCAAAGCAGGCTTAAAAGGAAAATTTCAGGTGAGCTATAACGGTTATGGCGGAGTAAAGCAGTTGGTTCATACCGTACAAATGGCCGGCCCGAATCTCTTTACAGTTTATTCTAATGACGCTGCCGGTGCTCCTAATATTACTTCCGCAGATATTACGGGAAGTACCAACTGGCTCCAGGAAATTACGCGTCCTGCCATCATGCAGAATCATAATATTTCTGTGAGCGGAGGAACAAAAAATTATAAATTTTATTTTTCGGGCGGTTATCTGGATGAACAAGGAGTATTAAAAGGAAATGATTACAAAAGAATTTCGCTAAGATATAATCACGAGCTTGACGTAAATTCAAAATTGAAATTTGGCAATAACCTTGCGTTTTCTCATTACGTTTCTCAAAACGAACCCTACAGCGCATTTACACAAGCTTACCTGGCTGCGCCAATTTATAATGCGAAAAACCCGGACGGAACTTATGGCTTTACAGAGAAAAGCGATGTCGGGAATCCGCTTGCAACTTTAGATTATAATCATGACAAAAGTTTTGGAAACCGCGGCGAAGGAAGCCTTTGGGGCGAATATAAAATTACTAAAAACCTTTCCTTCCGTTCTTCTTTTGGAATTGACCTGCAACAGGACAATGGACAAACTTTTGTGCCGGTTTACCAGGTTAGCTCCACTCAAAAAAATGAAACCAGCCATTTAAATTACAGCGCTGACAGTATTTATCAATGGACATGGGATAATTATTTTACTTATACAAAAGACTTTGGAGATAAACATCATTTGGTAGTAACGGCAGGCCATACTTCGGAAAGGAGAAATGGGTGGAATCAAAATTCGTCAAAAGATAATGTGGCAGATAATTCTGCTCAATGGAAATTAAATTTTACAGATACGGCAGGCGCTCAGCAAAACCTAAGAACTCCGATAGGAAACTATTACAAACGGGAATCTTATTTTATCAGGGCCAATTATGCTTTTGAAGATAAATACCTGGTAAATGCCACTTTTCGCCGCGACGCCAATAGCAATTTCTCGCCCCAAAACCGATGGGGCAATTTTCCGGCCTTAGGCTTAGGATGGATTATGACAAAAGAAGATTTCATGAGCCATCAAAAAATATTTGATAACCTGAAACTACGCGCCAGCTACGGTTGGGTAGGAAATGACGTGATTGGCCCCGGCGCTTTTTTACTAACGCCAACTGAATATTTGTACGCTTATTTTGGAAATACAAGGATTAATGGCGCAATACCTACGGGGATTATTGATCCAAACCTGAAATGGGAAATCAATAAAGAGCTTGACTTTGGCCTTGAATTTACTTTGCTTGACGGAAAGCTGAGTGGCGAAGTAGATTATTATAATAAAAATTCTACCAATGCTTTATTTACCATTCCACTAACTGACCTTGG
>JBDTHD010000228.1:0-5681 GCA_039937075.1 Ginsengibacter sp.
CGGACTTTTATTTTCTTTTAGTGCTTGTAAAAAAGATACTAAAATAAAAACAGACAATACCATCAATGGTATAGTATCGTCTACACCAGATTTCTCAACCCTTAATGCTGCTGTGAAAAAAGCCGGATTATCAGCTACACTTAGTAGCACTGGACCTTTCACTGTTTTTGCACCTACTAACGAAGCATTTACCGCTTCGGGTATTACCTCAGCAGTTCTTGGAAGCCTTAGCGCAGATCAGGCAAAAAGTATTTTGTTGTATCACACAATTCCTTCCAAAATTTTGGCAGCACAAGTGCCAGCAGGACCTAACGCTGCTGTACTTTCAGCAAACGGAGATACCTTGTATGTTACCAATAATTCAAATGGAGTTTTTGTTAACGGTATCCAGGTAACGCAGGCTGATGTACAAGCCAGCAATGGAGTAGTACATGTAATTGGAAAAGTATTAATGCCGCCATCCGGTAATATCGTTGAAATGGCACAGGTAGATACTAGTCTTTCTTATTTAGTGGCAGCGGTTGTTAAAGCTAATTTACAAGGCGCATTATCTGGTGCTGGTCCATTGACCGTATTTGCACCAACTAATAACGCTTTCAGAGCTGCAGGATTTCCAACTATAGCTTCTATCCAGGCAGCAGATCCTGCTACATTGACCAGCATACTTACTTATCATGTAATTGGAGCTCGTGTTTTCTCTTCAGATTTAACTGACGGAGAGCAAGCGCCTACTTTAAACGGACAAAAAGTGATCATTGGCCTAATGTCTGGCGCAACTGTTAAAGGTAACGGTAATATGAGCCCATCTAATATTGTTGCGACAAATATTGTAGCTACCAACGGTGTCATTCATGTGATTGATCAAGTATTGTTACCTAAGCCATAAAAAAATATAATTCCTAGAAAACTGCCATCGATTTAGATGTTAAGGATGATGATGGCCTTAAAACCGTATCGAAATTTCGGTACGGTTTTTTTGTTGATCATTTCTATAGTCGGATATTGTTATCTTGGCGTTTGTAATAAAATTTTAAATGAAAACTTTTACCAACTATGAACAATTGCTTTGAAGACATTATTCTGCTAATCAATAAATGGAAAGATTTTCGTGAATTGGAAAAGGAAGGAGACATTAGAAGCTTCAGCAGATGGGTTTTAAATGATAATAAATCAGAGGCGAAAAAATCAGACCAGGAAGATTTTATTGTGGCCCAGGTAGATAAAATGGAAGAAAAAGAAAGTATTCCGGATTTGGCAAATAGAGGAGTGATTGGGCATCTTCTGTCAAGAATGAATCTTTTCATGAAGAATTACGCCAAACAACCGTTCCTTGAAATAGGGTTTAAAAGCCTTGAGGAATTCCGGCTTTTACAAATGATAGACCGGGCGGAAAATATAAACAAATCAGAATTGCGAAATGAATCTTTGCTGGAATTTTCTACAGTAGTTGATATTCTCAAACGACTTGATCAAAAGGGCTTAATTATACAGGTAAAAGATCCTAACGATCAAAGAGCAAGCTTATTGCAAATAACTGCCAAAGGAAAACACCAACTTTTAACTATTTATAAAACACTTGCCGGAATAGAGCCAAACGTTGCCGGCGATCTGACAATGAAAGAGCAGGAAACATTAATTAATCTTTTACTGAAGCTTAATCATTTTCATACCGATTATTTCACGGAAAATTATATCAACAAAAAATCAAAATAATAATTTTGAGAATATAAAATGGAGAAAAAAGAAGTAAATATTTGCTGGCTCCGACGCGATCTGAGATTGCAGGATAATACAGCGCTTTATCATGCACTGAAAAGCGAATATTCTGTCCTTTTGATTTTTATTTTTGATAAAGAAATATTAGACAAGTTAGAAAATAAAGAAGACAAAAGAGTTGTTTTTATTCATCAAACACTTGAAGCGATAGATTTAGAATTAAAAATACATAAATCTGGTTTGTATGTTTTAAATGATACTCCCATCACAGCATTTGAAAAAATTTGCAGTGACTTTGATGTAAAAGAAGTTTATACCAATTACGATTATGAACCGTATGCAATAGAAAGGGATTCGAAGATTAAAAACTTTTTAGAAGAAAGAAAAGTTTCGTTTCATACTTATAAAGACCAGGTTATCTTTGAAAAATCGGAAGTAGTAAAATCTAACGGCGAACCTTACACTATTTTTACTCCTTATTCCAAAGTATGGAAAGAAAAGCTTAAAGAAGAAGGAACAAAAACGGCTCCATCTGAAAAATATTTGTCCAATCTTGTCCAAACAAAACCTTTTCATTTTCCATCTTTAAAAGAAATTGGTTTTGAAAAAATAAATTTTAATTTTCCAAATCTCAACCTTTCAGAAAAGCTGATCCAGGATTATGATGAAACGAGAAATATCCCGTCTGTAGACGGTACGTCTTTCGCAAGTACGTATTTGAGATTTGGAACAGTTAGTGTCCGTAACCTCGTAAATCTCGCAGATAAAATAAACCAAAAATGGTTGAATGAATTAATATGGCGTGAATTTTTTATGATGATACTTTTCCATTTCCCCAATGTGGTAAATGAAAATTTTAAAAAGAAATATGACGACATAAAATGGAGAAATAACGAAAAGGAATTTGAATTGTGGTGCAAAGGTGAAACAGGATATCCAATTGTTGATGCCGGCATGCGACAACTAAATGAAACGGGTTGGATGCATAATCGTGTACGCATGATAGTTGCGGGATTTCTTTGCAAAGATTTATTAATTGACTGGCGTTGGGGAGAAGCTTATTTTGCTGAAAAATTACTGGATTACGAATTATCTTCTAACAATGGAAACTGGCAATGGGCCGCGGGAACAGGTTGCGATGCGGCCCCATATTTTAGAATTTTCAATCCTGGCGAACAGATTAAAAAATTTGATACAAAATTAATTTATATTAAACAGTGGATTCAGGATTTTCGTCCGGGATATTTACCTGAAATTGTAAAACATGATTTTGGACGAAAACGTGCGTTGGAAGTTTATAAGAAAGCATTGAAGGAATAATAAATATAGTAAACGAACAAATAGTGTGTTTTTTTATCTTGCCGGCAGAAGTGCCGGTATTTTTTTAGCCATTACCAGAAATATTTTTACATCTGCTTTTTCTTTAAAGAAAAAGGAATAATTTGTAAGCCCCCTTAATTGGAAAAACGTTTGTATTTGAATTAAAAATAAAATTGCTTTTAAATGAGAAAATTTCCTAAATACTTTCTTAGCTGTCTGATATTTATTTTGATAATGAATATCTGCTCAGCGCAAATTAAATCTTTTAAAAAGACAGATTTTGGTGTCAGCCTTAAATTGGAAAAAGGCATGATGAATCTTTATCTTTTGAATAATGATCTCGTGGAGGTAAAATATACAGTTCTGGACAAAATGCCTGAGAAAAAATCTTTGGTGGTTTTACCCGTAAAGTCTTATTTAAAAAACTTCACTGTAAATGGAAATAGGGACAATGTTACTATTACGACTTCAAGGTTAAAAATCAGAATTGATAAACGAGATAATTCAATAACTTATTTAAATTCTGACAACATGGTTATCCTTGCAGAAGCAGACCAAAATGGAAAGCAAATGCGTGACACCACTATTGTAGGAATTAATACTTATGCTTGCGCTACTTCTTTTCAGTCGCCAAAAGATGAGGCTTTATTTGGCCTCGGTTGCCACCCTGAAGATTCTCTTTCCATCAATTACAAAGGAAGAAACCAGGATATGGCCATCAAATATCTTACTGGCGCCATTCCGGTTTTATTGTCAACAAGAGGTTATGGATTGTTATGGGATAATTATGCGGAATCAAAATATTACGGTGATGAAAAAGATAATTCTCAATTTACTTATGTTTCGGAAAGCGGTAAAATGGTAGATTATTATTTTTTTTACGGGCCTTCTTTTGATCATGTAATGGATTTATATAGAAACCTTACCGGTGTTGCTCCGATGTATCCGAAATGGGCTTTCGGTTTGTTTCAATCGCAGGACAGGTATAAATCTCAAAAGGAAGTTTTATCTGTAAAAGACAATTATCGCAAAAATCATATTCCCGTTGATGTAATCGTTCAGGATTGGTTTTATTGGTCACCGCTACCGATTGGTTCTCATGTGATGAATCCGGAAAGATATCCCAATCCAAAAGAAATGGTTGATGAATTGCACAAAGCTAATATTCATGCTATGATCTCTATCTGGCCATGTTTTGGAAAAGGCACGCGGGATTATGATCAACTGAACAAGGTCGGATACCTAACCAGTGTTACGTGGGACAACTTTTTTGTACATGCTATAGACACTTATTATGATGCGCACAATCCGAGTGCAAGAGAAATGTATTGGGACCAGGCGCGCGACAGCCTGATAAAACGTTATGGCTGGGATGCCTGGTGGGTTGATCAATGCGAACCTGATACTAAAGATCCGAATGATCGAAAAAAAGCAGTGTTTTATACCGGGCAGGGACTCGATTATTTTAATTCTTATTCTCTTGAACATACAAAAGGCATCTACAATAAATGGCGCAGGGACATTCCTAAAAAACGTATTTTCTTATTGGCCAGGCAGGCTTTTGCAGGTCAGCAAAGAAACGCCGCAACTTTGTGGTCATCTGATATCACCACAACATTTGCGTCTTTTAAAAATCAGATTCCCCAGGCAATTAACGCTTGCATATCCGGAATTCCTTACTGGACTTCTGATATCGGTGGCTATCTTTCCCGCGTTTCGCCGGAAGGAATTCCTGATTGGTCACGATCAGATTACCGCGAATTATTTACCCGCTGGTTTCAGTTTGGCGTTTTTAGCCCTATTTTCAGAATTCATGGAAAAGGAGAGCGGGCGCTTTTCTCAGATAACTGGGATGCACACACGAAAAAAATCTTATTAAAATATGATGATCTGCGCTATCGCTTGCTGCCTTACATTTATTCACTTTCCAGCGAGGTAACCAGGAATAATTATACAATTATGCGTTCGCTGGCATTTGATTTTAGAAACGATCCAGAAGTGTATAATATTCCTGATGAGTATATGTTTGGTCCGGCATTTTTAGTAAATCCTGTGACACAACAATTGTATTCCGGAGCTGACTCTAATAAATTGGGATCCACACGAAAAGTGTATTTGCCAAAAAATACCAATTGGATTGATTTCTGGACTGGCCAAGAGTTGAAAGGCGGACAAACTATTGATGCTCCTGCTCCAATTGAGACCATGCCATTATATGTCCGCGATGGGTCTATTATTCCGATGGGTCCTGTGATGGAATACGCTACTCAGAAACCAGCAGACAATATAGAATTACGCATCTATCCCGGCGCTGACGGGCATTTCACATTATATGAAGACGCCAATAATACTTACAATTATGAAAAAGGCGAATTTGCTACTTTCAATTTTAGCTGGAATAATAAAACAAAAGAATTGGGCATTTCTGAAATGAAAGGATCATTTCCGGGAATGCTGAAAACCAGGAAATTTACTATTGTTTTAGTTGGAGAAAATAAGGGAACAGGGTTGCAGGAAACTCAACACGCTGATAAAGTAATTAGCTATAGTGGAAAGGCGATGAAAGTAAAACTATAATTGGGTTAGTCGATAGATATTTGTTAGTTTCTGTGAAAAAGGGGAGTTGCATTACGTTTCAGTAAACC
>JBDTHD010000229.1:0-8282 GCA_039937075.1 Ginsengibacter sp.
AATGTGTTACTTAATATCCTGTCAGTCTTTTATCAAGCTGCAATAATTCAGAATTGATAATTTTTACTTTTTTAAATTCTGAATGAAGTGGGTTTAATAAAAAATTACTCTCCTGTGGTACAATAGCTGAAGGTACTTTTATTACCAAAGCCTGATTATTTTGTAGAAACTGATCACCCAGCCACTGAGTATATTCCGGTTCTTCGTACCAGTGTTCTTTAATTTTTTTATAAGATATTTCAACAATTGACTTTGCATCGGGTAATTCAATCTGCAAAAGACATTGGCTGGGAGGAATTTCCTTTCTTTTCAAATGTACCAGTGATTCCAAAATGCATAAAGAAATAGACTGTGAAGTATATAAAAGAGGATTTCCTATAGAATTCCACCTCGAGCCATATAATGCAGCGCCGTTACCGGAAATATCTGCTTTAAATCTTTCGTTGGTTATTCGATATACTATCATGCAAAAATTCCGTGTTCTATTCTTCCTAATTGAGTAAGTACTTTTTGAATACCATCAATACTGGCCAGGGAAAGCAACGATAACCTGCCTTCCAGCATATAAGGATTATCACGAAGCCATAGATTAAATTTTGAATAACTTCCAAAAACCTCTTTACCTCTGTCCAAAATTCTATTTACCTGAACAATACGGTCAATAACACCAGAATTAAAAGTTCCGTCTTCATGGGCATATCTTTGCAAAGTCCTTTCCGAAATATGAAGAATTTCTGACCACTCCCTTTGCGTAAAATCTACTTTGGAAGCGATTTTTTGAAAATCATTAAAATTGAGTTCCTCATTTATTTTGAATTGTGCCTGGAAACCATAAACTACTTCTGGTTCTGCTAATGACTTTGATTTTATTGTCATGCTTTTATATTTTTTACTTTTCATTTTATGTCATTTGTCTCACGAATGTACGCCAGATGTCTTGGAATTCAAATTATTTTCAAATTTTTATTTTTTCACGGTTAGTTTTGCGGCAGTAAAAAAAATATTAAATGAAACCTTACAGTCAAACCAGGGCCATGCTTGCAATTACCAGGGCCAGTCTTCACGCGTTATTCAGGAGCCCGTCCTCGGTTATATTTGGTTTCGCATTTCCTTTTATTTTTATTCTTGTTTTTGGTTTCATGGGTAATGGGGGTTCATTTAGCAGTTACAAAATCGCAGTTAACAACTCTGCTGATACTACCAATGACTTGTTCAAAGCTTTGGAAAATTCAAGGGGAGTAATTATAAAAAAATACCCGAATCAAAAATCACTGGAAAAGGATTTGGAAAGTGGAAAAATCGCAGGCATAATAAATATTCAGAGAAATCCCAATGGAAAACCTCCATATATTTTCACGCTAAAAAGCACAACTTCCAGCAACGATCAATGGCCACAATTTAAAACTCTTGTGGAAAGCACCATCAATAAGCTAAGCAATGATAAATATCCCGGAAGGCCTGCCGTTGCAGAATTCGATTTTGATTTTCCCAGAGACATCGCAGTCATAAGAAAATATAAAATGATTGATTTCATCCTGCCTGGACAACTGGGATTTTCATTGTTGGCATCAGGCGTTTTTGGCGTGGCTTTTATGTTTTTCAATTTAAGAAATACGTTAGTGCTCAAAAGGTTTTTTGCAACCCCTATCAGCAGGACTCATATTATTTTAGGAGAAATGCTGAGCCGCGTATTATTCCAGATGTTAACTGCGGTTGTAATTATTCTTGCCGGACGGTACTTGTTTGATTTTACGCTGATAAAAGGATTTGAAACATTTATAGAATTGCTCATTTTAAGTTTTATCGGGCTCGTAGTTTTCATGGGAATGGGATTCATCGTAAGTGGCGTTGCAAAAAACGACAGTACCATTCCGCCTTTTGCCAACATCATCACATTACCTCAATTTCTAATCGGTGGCACTTTCTTTTCGATAGACGTTTTCCCCAAATGGTTACGATGGATAGCGCAGGCAATGCCGCTTACACATCTTAACAATGCTTTGCGCGATGTAGCTTTTCAGGGAAATAATTTATGGGACGAAAGATGGGAAATTGGTATTTTATTATTGTGGGGTATTATCGTTTATGCAATAGCCATCAAAGTTTTTAAATGGGAATAAGATATGAGCATTTTTAGGTTTATCATTTTTATAGTTTTTGTTTTTATAGTTATTTTTTTACTGGCGTTGGTACTTCCGTCAAAAGTAACAGTACCAAAATCAGTAGATATAAATGCTTCTCATGATAGTGTAAAAAATCAAATTATAAATTTTGAGAATTGGAAAAACTGGTACCCGGCCTTTAAAGATGAAAACATTGCAATCATCCGAAATCCTCCTTCAAAATACATCCTTTCGTCCGTTACTTTAAAAAATAACAAAGGAAAAAACATTGTCTTAAACATGGTAGACACTTCAGGAAGCAAAATTATAGTGAACGTAGAATCCGGTTCCTCCACCAAAGTAAATTATCTCTTCATCCTGATTCCCAAAGAAAACAATCAAACACAATTAACCTGGGATGTAAATATTGATTTAGGCTGGTATCCATGGAAAAGAATCGAAGGTATTTTATTTGACAAATTCTCCGGCGCACAATATCAATCAGCGTTGGATAATTTAAGAAAAGCAGCAGAGAATTAATCTAATTTTCGTTGATATGCGTTTCAACAAACTCAACAATGACCGAATATATTTTTTTTAACTCCCTGGTCGTGATACAATATGGCGGCATTACATAAATTGTATTCCCCATAGAACGCAGATATACTCGATGTTTCATGCAGAAGGGAGTAAAAGTTTTGCTTACGTTATTTAAGTAATCATCTTTGTCGGCAGTG
This sequence comes from Ginsengibacter sp., assembly GCA_039937075.1. Taxonomy (GTDB): domain Bacteria; phylum Bacteroidota; class Bacteroidia; order Chitinophagales; family Chitinophagaceae; genus Ginsengibacter. Next base: position 2,840 of record JBDTHD010000229.1, read on the forward strand.
CAAATTTCAAAGGCAATAATTGTCCCGATTTGACGAACGCCTTTTATACGATTTTTCTTTTCCAGTTGATGAAGCTTCCTGCCAAATTTTTGATGATTCGAAATAATATTTTCGATTCCTTTTAAACATTCTTTTTTTTGAATGAGTTCAAAACTGGCAATTGCTGCAACGCAGGCAAGCGGATTAGCGGTAAATGAATGTCCGTGAAAAAGTGTTTTCGTTTTATCATCGCTTACAAATTCATCATAAATTTTTTGCGTGCAGGCTGTAACTCCAAGCGCCATCGTGCCGCCGGTCAGCGCTTTGCTCAGGCAAATAATATCGGCTTTCTCTTCCATATAATCGCCGGCAAAAAATTTACCCGTGCGATAAAATCCGGTAAGAACTTCATCAGCAATACAAATAATTTTTTCTCTCTTCAGATAACCGAGTAACTCGTTCAAACCCTTGGCATCATACATTCGCATGCCCTCCGCTCCTTGCAGCAAAGGTTCATAAATAAAACAAACGAATTCCTCTTTGTACTTTTCAATTTCATTTTTTAGTTGATCAAAATTAATTCCATCAGGAGTATCTATAAAAACTACATCAAATAATTTATCCTGAAAAGCTGCCGTGTATATTCCGCGCTCACTTACACTCATCGCGCCAAAAGTATCCCCATGATAAGAATTATGAAAAGCGAGAATTTTACTTCGCTTATTATTTCCCACATTCTTCCAATATTGAAGGGAAAGTTTAATAGCTACTTCTGTAGCAGTGGAGCCGTCATCCGTATAAAATATTTTAGAAAAATCTCCCGGCAGAACGCTCAGCAATTTTTCCGCAAGTTCTACTGCGGGCTCATGAGTGAACGCTGTGAAAATTACCTGTTCCAGCTTTTTAGCCTGCTCGTAAACTTTTTTGGCTATAAATTTATTCCCATGTCCGTGAATATTTACCCACCAGCTACTTATTGCATCAATATATTTATTGCCATTTTCATCTATTAATAAAGATTTTTCTCCTTTCACAATGGGAACCGCTGACATCATGCTTTTTTGGTGAGTATAAGGGTGCCATATATATTTTTCGTCCTTTTCCTGAAGAGTCATGTTGATTAAATAATTTATAATTTGAGCGTGCAAAGGTAGAGCAATAAAAAAAAATTATAAATGCAACGAAACTGATTTTCTAATTGTCAAGTATCACGATGGAAGAAATGGATTATCATCAATTGTTGAAAGACTGCCTGAAATTAAAGCCAGAGGCACAAAAAAGATTGTATGGCCATTTCGCGCCCTCTATGCTCGGCGTGTGTTTCAGATATACTAAAAGTATGAACGATGCGGAAGAGGTTTTACAACAGGGATTTATAAAAGTATTTACAAGATTGAAACAATTTAAGGGCGAAGGAGAATTAGGCGCATGGGTAAGGAAAATAATGGTGAATACCGCTTTAAATTATTTGAAGACCAATCAGAAATACCGATACGAACTCTCTTTTGATGAAATGCCTTTACATCTGGTTTCTGTGCAAAATCCTTCAGTAGACCTGCAGGCGAAAGAGCTTGCAGAATTGATAAGACAACTTCCGACCGGTTTTCAAACCATATTCAACCTTTACGCGGTTGAAGGCTATAAACACGCGGAGATAGCGTCAATGCTGGGTATCAGCGAAGGGACTTCCCGATCGCAATACGCAAGAGCGAGAGTTATATTAATAGAATGGATTGAAAAATCCTCATTAGAAAAACAAAAAGGCCGTTATGGAACAAAATAATTTTGAAAACGACATTCACCGAAAACTGGCCGAATTGAAAATCGCCCCTTCCGATTCTGTGTGGACGACTGTTGAGAAACATATCGGGAAAAAAGATAAAAAAAGAAGAGCCATTTTTATACTTTTTTTCTTTCTCCTATGTCTTTTTCTCGGAGGTTTTTGGTTTATTAATTCTGAAAAAAATAGCCTTAAAAAACATGAGCCCGTTGCCGGCGTTTCAAAAAAAGATAGTAAAGCAACAAATTCGCCTGATTCTTCTTTTAAACAATCGATAGTCGCAACTAAGATTTCACCAAAGCCAGTTACGATGAACATTTCAACTAAAAAATCAATTATTAAAAACGCCTCTATTGAAAACCCAACTTTTGTTTCTAAAAGGAAAATTCATTCTATTGAAATTAAAATGGCAAACAGTAAACCAACAAATAATGGAGAAAATTATTTTGCATCTGATGGTAAAGACAGTTCTCTGATAAAACAGCCTGAAAGTTTAGAAACGAAAGTACAATCTGCGGGTGCAAATGTTCAAGACTTGAACAAGCAGGATAGTTTTCAAGGAAAATCGCAATCACAAAAAGTAAAAAAAGAAACCGTATCTGTAAATGATTCACTAATTAAAAAGCATCCAAAGAAAACTCAAAAACACCCATGGAATTTTGGTATTACTTTTTCAGGTGGAAATTCTTTCACGACAAAAAATCATTCCGCGATAAATAATGTGTATTCAGATCCTTCGGGCAATATCAACAGCGGTATTCCCGCGAATTTTTACAGCCCTTCTGAAATAAAAAATTCCACTGCTTTTATGGTGGGAATTTTTATAGAAAAAAACATTTCCGGCGCAAATAAGGTCTCACTCGGCATTTCTTACCAATATCTTTCTTTAGTAAATAAAGTGGGGAATCCGTTTTATCCTACAACGGCTAATACACAGTTTTCAGCGTCCCCCAATAATCTTTACAGTAGCACTAATGTCAACCGTTTTTACAGGAATCAATTTCACTTTTTGGAAATTCCTGTATCAATTGATTTTCGTATCAATAAAAGTAAAAGTGTTCCATTGTTTTGGAATGCCGGAATTAATATCTCGGAATTGATAAGTACGAATGCATTACAATTTCAATCTAATCCGGGAATATATTACCAAGACAATTCATTGTTTAATAAAACTCAATTTGGCTTACATACCGGATTTTCAGTGATGATATTTGCCAAAGAAAAAAATTCATTAACAGTTGGCCCTTATTTTTATTATAGCCCTACAAACATTGCAAATAAGGGATTGTACAGTGAAAAGCATTTCAGTTCTATTGGAATTCAAGCTAAAGTTCTATTCCGAAAAAAATAATTTCTTGGGAAATGCAACGCTTTTAAATTTCAAATTGTCAGGTGGTAAAATAAGTTATCATGAAAAAAAATATCCACCTTCCCATTGGGATGTTTTTCCTATTTTTTTGCGCCACTTTATTTGATAGTTGCGTAAAAGATACCTGTAAAAGCACTCTTTCTTATACCATCTATACACCGGTTTACGAAACTGTTGCCCAACTTAAGGAGAATATAAAAAGCGGCAGTCCGGAAGATTTAGAAAATCCTGGCAAAATTGTCATAATCGGCAAGTACATTTTTTGTAATGAAATTGAAAAAGGAATACATATTATTGACAATCAAAATCCGGCTTCTCCTAAGAATATCGCATTTATAAAAATCCCGGGCAACATAGATTTAGCATTAAAAGGAAATACGCTGTATGCGGATTCTTATAGCGATTTGGTGACATTGGACGTGAGTAACCCGTTGGATGTAATTTTGAAAAAATACAGTGAAAATGCTTTTCAATTTCCTTATTATGCGAACGCAATAGATTATAATGCTGCAAATAAAATAGCGGGCTGGATAAAGAAAGATACTACTGTTTCTGCAAATTGCGGCGGCAATATGGTGTATTATTCTTCCGGGGTGTACGCGACGAACGCACTCCAAAGTTCGTCAGTACCTGCTGCCAGCGCGTCTGGCGCCGTTGGAACTGGTGGCTCAATGGCAAGGTTTGCAATAGTAAATAATTATTTATACACGGTTGACCAATCTAATTTGAACGTTTTTGATATCGCCAACAACAATGATCCAATATTTTCCAACCAAATTTCGGTTGACTACCATGTTGAAACTATTTACCCTTTTGAAAATAGATTATTTATCGGTTCCAATAACGGAATGTTTATTTACAATATTGAATCATCGCCTCAAAACCCCGTCAAAGCAGGCGAATTTACTCACGCGCGGGCCTGTGATCCTGTAATTGCAGATGGTCAGTTTGCGTTTATAACACTCCATTCCGGAACTACCTGTCTTGGTTATGATAATGAGCTTGATGTGGTAAAACTGAATAATATAGTTGATGCTTCTTTGGTAAAAATTTATCATCTAACTAGTCCACAAGGATTATATAAAGACGGGAATCTGTTATTTATTTGTGACGGAACAGATGGTTTAGAAATATTTAATGCAGAAGATGCATCCAATTTAAAATTAATAAAACAGTTTTCAAACCTGGAAAATTACGATGTGATTGCATTTAATAATATCGCGTTAGTAGTTGCTAAAGATGGTTTGTATCAATATAATTATTCTGATGTAAATAATATTCATTTGTTGAGTAAAATCGGAATTGACAGGAAATAACTTATTCAAAAAAATTGTCTCGCACTTTATAAATATTAAATTTTTAGACAAGAATCTTTAAAAAACTATCATGAAAATTAAACTATGTCTATTTAGCCTGTTATGTACTTCATTGGCATTTACCTCCTGCAAGAAAAATGATTTTAGTCACCAAAGCGATTTTGAGAAAAGTTACAATGAATGGTTGAAGTTTAAAGGAACGTCAGCTAATTCTTATCGCTATACCGTGTCTGGTGGTTCCTGGAGTGTTATAGGATGGCACACGATTATTACCATTAGTGAGGGGGAAGTAGTGAAACGGTATTATAAATTAAGTTTTCCGGCTGGATGGACCGGAACCATTCCCGGAGATGACACGACAGAATGGACAGAAAATGAAAATAAAATCAATTCACACGAAAACACTTCCGCCGCTGAACCAATTACCCTTGACGACATTTATCAAAAAGCCCGTAACAATTGGCTAAAAAAAAGAAGTAATTCTAAAATCTATTTTGAAGCAACAAACAATGGCTGAATTTCTTCTTGCGGATACGTGGAGGATGGTTGCCAGGATGATTGCCTTAATGGAATTACTATAACTTCTATTAATTCTTTATAGCAAAATAATAAGAATTTAAAACATGTAAAATGAGAAAAAAATTAAGTATTGTTTTGTTATTTTCCCTATTTATTAGTTTTTCAGCATCTGCGCAAAAAAAGAAAATCAAATTTAATTCTATCAACACTTTCAATTTAATCCGCGGTGAAAGCACAGTCAGCATAGGGTATCAAACCATAAACGGATTTCGCTTTTCAAACTGGTATTCAGGAATTGGAATTGGCGTTGACAAATACAAAGACAAAACGCTTCCGTTATTTGTTGACGTTAGAAAGTTTTTTGGCACGGAAAAGAAAGCCTTTGTTTATGGAGATCTTGGATACAACTTTTCTATGAAAAACAAACCAGGAAAAGAGATTTATTATTACAGTTCGTATCATTTTACCGGAGGCATTTAT
>JBDTHD010000230.1:0-5715 GCA_039937075.1 Ginsengibacter sp.
TCGTGGTTTTAATATTATAATAAACATTTGAACTGAGATTATTTACCAGTTCTTTTTCTTTGGCGGTCACTTCTTTTCCATGGATAGTAGAAAACGCTGATAAGCCTGTATGAATGTTTAGTTTTTGAGTAAGAGGAATAATAAGTGTTACCGAGGGATGAATATTAAAATTTCTAAAATTAAAAGAATTAGAGGATTTATTATCAGCCGATGAAATATTGATTCCCGCGCCTGCATAAAGTTTCATCTTTTTGGAAAATGAATTAGCAGATTTCTTTTGAAGAGAAATTGTTTTTTCTATTTTAATTGTTGTGTCAATAGGCTTGTCAGATTTGGGGATAGCAATTTGGAGCGCTGTCTCCATTGAAAATTTCTCCAACAAATATTTTTTTTCGTTTTCTAAAGTCTGTCCAAAAAATTTCTCCTGTGATTGTAAAAGTTCAGCGTTTATTTTCTGACGAAGGAAATGCTTTTGATGAGAAATTAACATCGGTGATTCATTGTCTTCAAGAGAAATTTTATTACCAGATTTTGTTTCGGCCCTTGATTTTTTTTGAACAGAATTTTGAGTATTTGTTTTTTTATCAGAAGAAAAATAAGAACTGTCGTTTAAAATAAAAGGATAAGTGAAAACTAAAAAGAAAAAAATACAGGCAGCTATAAGTAAGAAAACGTTTCTTTTTTTGGAAGAAGTACTCAATGCCTGTGCATCTGAACTTAAACCATGCTGACGCAGGGTTTCATGCATTTGTTTCCAGCCTTCGTCGGCCAGTTTTTGCATCTCGTCAATATGATTTTTATTTTCTTCCATTTTAATAAATTTTATGAGCCTGCAACTTTAGATTTTTTCTTGCTTCAGACACATGCCATCTTGATGTACTTTCAGCTATTCCAAGTATTTCTGCGATTTCTTTATGGGAATAACCCTTAAAAACGTGCATCGAAAAAACCTGTTGTGTTACCGGAGCCATTTGTTTTATTAAATACAAAACTTCTTCTTCCACGTGATTGTGAGGGCTTTCAGTTAAAATATTTTCGTTCTTAGAATTCTCTTCAAGTTTTATAATTTTATTTTTAGTTTTTTGTGAACGCACGTAATCGATTGCCGTATTAGTAATTATTTTTTTTGCCCAACTTTCAAAATTTCCTTTTGACGTGTCGAAAGCCTGAATGTTCATAAATATTTTCAAATATCCTTCATTTATAAGGCTGACAATGGTTTGTTGATTTTCAGAATATTTTTTACAGACCGTATACATCAGGGCAAAATAATACTTGTATAGCCTTTCCTGGGCTAAAGAGTTGTTGGATTTACAGTCAGTAATTATATCGTTTAATTCATGTTGGCGCAAGGAAATAAAAAATTTTGCAAAGGTTACATTTTGATCTGTTTTTTAATAACGCCGGAATGTCAAATTTGTCATAACTTTTATCCATTCCGGCGTTATTGGGGATTACATTATTTTAATGTAATTTTTTTGAGCCAGTTTTTTGTTGGTGAAAGACTGTCTCGAAAAGTTGCAATTATGATAGTATCATTTAGCTTCTGTAGTTTCCAGGCAAAGGTTCTTTTCCCTTTTAAAAGTAAAGTATCACTGTCTGAAGAAATTGCCCATATTCCTTTGTCATAAGGAACTGCAGTCGAATCACAACCATGCTTTGATCGATCAGCCAATTGAAAAGAGCCGTAAACATCGAAAGTCATCAAAGCACTGTCTGCGCAGGCCTGAATGATGGAACTATCTATTGAAGGGTTAGCTTTTTTAGGAACAGTAAGTGATTGAAGTTGCCATGATTTGCCCGTTAAAGCTTTTTGCTGGGGAGTAAGTGTAGTGCCATTATGAGTTTTCTTGCAAGCTGCAAAAAGAAAGACGCACGCTATTGCTAAGGAAAAGATTGATTTTCTATTTTTCATTTATAGTTTTTTTTTAATTATTTAATTAGAGATTCCAGCCCGCGCGGTTGCTGTTGTATCTAATACGATACTCAAACCGTAAACGTTGGGTAGTTTTAAAAATTATTTTTTTAAGGACAACATGCATACAGTAAACAAACCCATAAAAGGAATTTTTATTCTCTAAGAAAAGAAACACTTGAATTAGGAAACAAAGAATTTGAATATTAATTTGGTATAACTAGCCCGTTTCGCATCCGTTTTAAAAGCTTTGTTTGCTAGCCGACGACATTAATGCAAAGTCCAATTGCTATTCCTAAAAAATTATCTTAGAATATTCCCGTCATTAACATGACGATAAAACTATATCAGGATAAGACGTTATTAAAAGACTCAATGAAGAATACTATTTATTCCAAAAAATAATTGCTGAAGTATAGAATTTATATCAAGTTACAACGACTTCTAGAAATGGTATCATTACGATGGAAAATATCGGACCAATTTAAAAACGACGATACAATAAATAAAAGAGAAATTGGCCTTGCTGTGCCTGGATATAATTGAGAATATGAAAGTGATAACTTTTTTTGCAAAATGAAGAATTTTAAATTTAATATGAATTACCAAGTGGAAATTTAGACAAATTACAAATTTAATTAGTTTACCCTCCGCATTACCAAACCGATTTTGGGTGTTAGTTTTTACTGTTCCAATGTGTCAATATTGTCCCCTGTCAAGTTTCGGATATTTTTTGTTATTTTTTCAATATTCCAGTTCCACCATTTTAGTTCTAAAAGTTTTTTGGTTTTGTTGTCAGAAAATCTTTTCTTGATTTCTTTCGCTGGATTTCCTCCAACAATTGAATACGGTTCAACGTCTTTTATTACTGTCGAATTAGTAGCAATAATTGCTCCATCTCCAATTGTTACGCCAGCCATCACTGTTGCATTATAACCAATCCAAACATCATTCCCAATATTGATATCGCCTTTTTGAGGATATGTTTTTCCGTCCATTGCTTTTTCCCAACCGTTTCCAAAAATCGCAAATGGATAAGTTGTCAATGTGTCTGTCAAATGATTTGCTCCATTCATAATAAAGGTTACGTTTGACGCAATCATACAAAATTTCCCAATTATCAATTTGTCTCCAACAAAGTCAAAATGATATTTTACATTTCTTTCAAAATTCCCAACATTGTCGAAGTCGTCATAATAAGTGTAGTCGCCAATAATAATGTTAGGATTTTTGATGATGTTTTTCAAAAAACAAAGTCGGTTATAATTTTCAAGTGGAAAAATTTGATTCTTATTTGGGCCTATCATAATTATAATTGTTTGTCCGGATATCAGTGGGTCTAAAATGTCGCTTATCTTCAAGTCGTTTAAGAACTCCGTCGCTTTACCAAAAATAATAAACAAATCATTAATTTTAGAGCGATTTAAGCAATCCCAAAAATAAAATCAAGAATGATATCAACTTTACTCAATGAGCCTGTCCTTAATGTTTTTCTTATAGAATGCCAGAACTGAACATATTGGGCATGATGCATTTTTATATTGATTTTAACGAGGTAATATTTTTAAGCTTGCTTTTTAATAAACATTGTCATTAGTGACAAGTATCGATGTTGGGGACAAGTATAGAATTTTAACGCTTATGCACATTTTTCAGTTTACCATAAAAGAAACACCACAAAACATTTTTTTCTTTAATCTTTAATTTTGGAACTTAAGCAAGATCTTCCCTAATTCTGTCATCGAGTTTCGTGTTAAAAGCCATTTATAAATTATTTTCCCGAGTTATTTGCAAAGGTCAGGGTATCAAAATAAATAGTCAAAGATTGCAGTTTTCCATTTTTTACAGTCCAAAGTTCAGCTACATTTCCATTTAATTCTTTTCCGTTCGGAAAACGTAAATCGTAGTTTCCAATAACGCATGCAATTTCGTCTCTAACTTGCATTTCTTTAATCCGCATTGCAGTAAAAACCTGTGAAAAACGTTTGATAACTTCAATATATGCCTGCTTTCCGACAACTGGTTCTGTTTTAGTCATATCACCTCCAACATATTCGAAGTCATCAGCAATAACGCTTTCCCAATTGGCTTTTTCTGACAAACCTTTGTAATAAATTTCAAGAAGTTGTCTTGTTGTTTGATTATTCATTTTTTTTAATTTTTGTTTTTAACTTTGCCATTGCAAATTGCAAGTACAAATATAAAAAGATATTGCAAAACGCAACAGCTTTATTTTATGGATAAAAAACGGTCAGACTGCCCAATAAGTTGTTCTCTGGATATTTTCGGTGACAAATGGTCGCTTTTAATAATTAGGGATATAATGTTGCGGGGCAAATTTTCGTATAGTGAGTTTTTGACGTCCGAAGAAAAGATTGCTTCTAATATTCTTGTTAATAGATTAGGTATGCTTGAAGCAGAAAATATTGTTTCAAAAAAGGTGTCCGCAGCTAACAAATCAAAATTTGTTTATAGCCTTACGCAAAAAGGTGCTTATTTGTTACCAATTGTGATTGAAATAATGGATTGGGGTGCAAAGTATAATGCAAACTGTCCACGCAAAGAACTTGGCAAAAAAATAAAAAAAGATAAAACCGCGGTCATTAAAGAGTTAAGCCATATTCTAAAAAAAAGAGTAAGGTAAAGATATTTGTTTCACTTCTACTTTAACTGGTGTCGCCAAATCATTAAGGCAACGTTTACGAATTAGCAGGGCACCCAATCGATTTTCAGCCAGAACAAGAATACAGAATACGAACAGGTAGTTGAAATTAGAATTCATAGCTCCATAGAGAATTTTCAAATGGAATTTTCAGTCCGATGTAGAACAAAAAGCTGATGGCTTGCACTTCTACTCTATTTCCAAACACTTGTTGACGGTTTGTTCATTTAAACTTAAAAATTAACTGATTGGTTTTGGTATTAATTGTTTCGGGTCGAAAAAGAATTGTTCATTTTCAATTTGCCCGTTATTCCATTGTTGGTATGCAATTTCTTCAATATCAATAGATGTATCGTTTTTAAATTCGAACCTGAATTGCCATTTGATTACAACATTATTGTCTTTCACAAAATAAGGTTGCACGCATTTTGAATGCATTTTTTTTATTGTCGAAAGCAACTTCTTTTCGTTTTCTATTCGCCTTTCTTTCCCTCTCGTTTCAGTAGATTGGTTATCTTTTAAAGTGGCATTAACTACATAAAAATGTTCAACAGCCTCAATGTGTTTATTGGCTTCTACCATTGCAATAAAATTCTCTATTGTTTTTAACATGTGCATAATCATTTATTTTTTCTTATTATTAATACGATTGTTCTAAAAGTAACGAGGAGCTAAGGTCGAACTTAGAATTCTGACTAACATTTTACAATCAACTAAGTTGCAACTCCAATTCATCAGTACGTATGTCAAACTTATTAATTAGTTTTTCATTCCCCATTTTTCTTTTTAATTTCTGATCCAGAAACTCATTAATCCATAAGATATTTGAAAGGAACATTTTCATACAACTCCTATTCCTGCTTTAACTCAAAGAGATAATCTTTTCTCCATTGCCTTGAAGAACTTTGGCAATCTCCTCTTCTAGCTTTTTGCAATTGCCAAGTCGTAATGCTCCTAGTTTTTCCGGGCTTTTTCACGTTTGCAAACGGCATCAATGATAGCATGGCCTGCAGGGTGTGTTACGCTTTTACAACCTTATCTAACCACAGATTGCGAAGTCGTAAATACTTTTACATTTCGCAGATAGTGACGGTAGATTTGCGAATTAATTAGGCCCGTGCCTGCAGCAATAGGTTCT
>JBDTHD010000231.1:0-9318 GCA_039937075.1 Ginsengibacter sp.
ACGTTTTCAATATCCTGCCAATCGGTAACGATAAAACCTGTAAATCCTAATTCGCCTTTTAAAATTCCGGTGAGAAGATGTTTGTTGATATGAGTAGGAATGCCATTAATCAACGCTGAGTTTACCATCACGGTTCTGGCGCCGGCTTTTACCGCTGCGGCAAAAGGAGGCAAATGATATTCGCGCAGATAATGTTCAGGAATCCATGAATCGCTTCTGTCGTGCCCTGATTTTGGATCTGAATAATCCATGAAATGTTTGATGCTTACCGCCAGCTTGTCTTTGCTGCCCAATGGATTCTGAACGCCTTTTATAAACTCCACTCCCATCGTTGCATCGAGATAAGGATCTTCTCCATAATCTTCCCAAATACGCGGCCACTGCGGGTTGGTACCTAAATCCAATACAGGAGAAAATGTCCATGGAACACTTGCGGCCCTTGATTCATAGGCAGTAATTACGCCGGCGTTAAAAATTAACTGGCGGTTCCAGGTGGCTGACTGGCCTATTTCCTGCGGGAAAAGGGTTGCTCCTAAAACGTAATTGCATCCATGGTTATCATCGAGGCCATACAAAACAGGAATCTTCATTTTTGTTTCGTTTGCTGCCTTTTGAATTTGGCCGACAACGTCGTTCCACTGTGCCGCCGTTAATGGAGCGCCGGGAGAATTTAAGATGGATCCAATCTTATAATTTTCCACTGCGTCTTTTAATTTCGCTTCGTCAAAAACAAAATTAGTGCCCTCCAGTTTCCCTAACGATTCGACAGACACCTGCGCCATCTGTCCTACTTTTTCCTGGAGCGTCATTTTCTTTACCAAGGCGTTTACCTTAGCATTGATAGCAGCTTCATTGGTTTGCGCTTTGCTTTTTGTTGCTGAAAAAATAATGACGCAACAAAAAAGAAAGCTGAATTGAAGAAATTGTTTTAAGCGGTTCATACAAGTTTCTTGATTTTTATTTTTGAAAGTTTGAAATCTTTTTGATTGAGGTAAAGCTCAAAGTTTTTTTGCCACGAATTACGCGAATTAACACGAATTGATATTTATGTAATCTTAAAGTTTTTTGCCACGGATTGCACAGATTAACACGGATTATTTTCTCATGTAAACTGCTTGCGATTTGAGCTTACGCTCAAAGTTTCTTGCCACGAATTACTCGAATTGACACGAATTATTACACCTTCTGACTTTTGCTTCATTCGTGAAAATTGGTGTAATTCGTGGCGGCTATTCCGACATATCCGTATTGCTCACAAAAGCAATCTTTTTACTGTCCGGCGACCACGATGGCGTATTGATTGTTCCCTGCCCTCCATATACATACGCAATTACTTTCAGCGGCCCTCCGTTTGACGGCATCATTCTCAAATACACATGTTTATAAAACGGATGGTCATCCGGTGCTACTTCATCTTTTGGAAAAGTGATACAAACAATCCATTTGCCATCAGGCGAAACGTGAGCAAACCAATTGTTGTAATCATCATTTGTTAATTGTTCGGGATCGCTTCCATCCGGTTTCATCCGCCACAACTGCATCAGGCCGCTCCTTACCGAATTGAAATAAATATATTTTCCATCGGGGCTGTATTCAGGCCCATCATCAAGACCTTTTATATTGGTGAGTTGTATTTCTTTTCCTCCCTTTGATGGAATTTTATAAATATCAAACCCTGCTGGTGTGGGATCATTATTGCGTTTAGCCGTGTACGTTAGCCACTTGCCATCAGGCGACCAGCCATGCAAATAGGAGAAGCCTAAAAGCGGGGTAATTAGTTTCGGTTCGCCCCCTGTGATCGGGACTGTGTAAACAGTAGATCCTATTTTACCATCGGGACTTAAGGCGCTTAATCCCAACATTTTTCCATCGAAAGAAATGACATGGTCATTGTTGATGTCTTTCACTTTTCCGGTAGGAAGCAAAGTAGGCTTACGGGTTTTAAGATCAAACCTATACAATGAGCCATTAGAATTATAGATCAAAGTTTTACCATCTTTAGTCCAGTTGGGCGCCTGCAAAGAAACATTTTTAGAATATAATATGGTTCTTTTGCCGGTCACCACGTCCATCGTTTCAATATGACTTCCCAAATATTTTTTATAAGGAACCAGGCCTTTGGCTGCCGGAACTACAATCCTTACATTTTCAAAATTGGCCGTTTCAACCACATCTTTATTATGCGAGCAAACAAACAAGCCCACATACACATCCCCATCAAAATTGACGTCAGAGATTTCCTGCGAAACAAGAGTATCGCCAAAGTGAGCCACTGACATGATGAACTGGTTTCCTTTTCTTTCCAATTGAACCACATCCGGCCCTTTTATTTCAAACTGCTTTTCCTGCACATCAGTATGAGGCGCCGTTCTATATTGAAGCGACGTGAGCCCGTTTCCATGAATAGTAGCGGCTACCATGGTTGAACTCGTGTCCAGGTTTTGCCTTATCATCCAGCCATATTTTCGATGTTCCTCCACGCCCTTTCCTAAAAATTTACCGCGTGCGCGCACAATAAAATCGCCTTTCATTTTCTTCCAGGCAAAATGAAATTGATCGTTGGTAAACCAGATATTACTTCCGGCACCGGAAACCGAATAATCACTGGCGTTTGCATTGTAAACGGCTTTGCCAGAATGAAGCACTTTGCCCACATCGGTCTGGCCTTCAAAGAGTCCAATCTTTTGTGAAAAGCCTTCTGCTAATAACATCATACAACAAGTAATGATAGAAAGTTTTAAAATCGAGTTTTTTTTGAATTGCATTGTTTCTCTTTTTATTTTTTAATAATCAGAATAATCGGTTGAATGCATGAGGATACTGTCAATGTGCGAAACGGATACATTGTTTTCATTTACAGGATCGGCAGAAATTTCTTTCCATTTCGCATCATTACCAAAAACTTTCCATTGCGCATTCCTGTCTTCAACACTTTTGAAAATGGGCATGTACATAAGATTGGGCATGTGGCTTCCGGAAATAACTTCCGCGTAAAAAACGGGGTTAAAACCAAGCCGTGCGAAGATTTTCATTTCATCATGATTGAACATGGCCCGTTTTTTATCTGCTAAATGGGATGTGGGACTTTCATAACTTCTTAATTCAAAAATCCTGTTGGCATCTTTTTCTTTGGGTAAATCCAAACCCGCCTGCCCGTTGAAAGCGTACAGTAAAATTGATTCCATTCTTTGAAAAGCAGGCATTTTCGCATCGGCATGTAGGAAACTTTCACCCTCTTTTTTAAAAGCAGCATCTGAATGAAGCCGATCTGTAATTTTCATCCATTGATCTAAAGAAGTAAACGGTATCAAAACATAAATCAACTTATCAGCGGCAGTATCATTTGCCAGCGGTTTAAATACCCCAATATTCTTAATTCCGAAACGGTGTAAAGTGGGCAATAAAGCATTTTGAAGAAAACTATCAGTCATGCTTACCTGCTCATCGTTTTTTAAGTGATAAACTCTAAATTGAAAAACTTCTTTATTTGTTAGTTTACTGTAACCATTCAATGAAAAGACAACGAAACAAAAAATGATTGAAACTGTCTTTAAAATTTTATCCATCGTTTATTGTTTAAAATTATTTTGCATTTGTTCATTTCAAATTATTACTAAACTTTCTAAATCGCGTAACTTCCTAAACCTTTTTATTTTAAATAAATATATTTAACTGGCTTCATTTGCGATTTCATCAAAATCAAACCCAGCTCTCAACAAAGTGCGTTTAGCAACATCCAATGCATAACCAGCTTCATTAAGCGGATGCACCGGCACTTCAGTAACACTTTCTAATTGCTGTAACAAGTCACTCGTTTCACCTTCGGTCAATTTTTCACATACATCATACATGCCACCAGGTTCCTCTTCTAAAAAATCGTGTTTATCCAATACACGAAGCAATACTTTTATTACCTCGGGGGATGGCGGCACGACCATTAATGAAGTCAGCGCGCCATGATCCAGGCGAAGCTTTCCAGCAAGTGGCAGAGGAATATTATTGTTTGCTTTTTGCGCAGCCAGGAAAAGAATTTTCTCTTCCATTTTAATATGCTTTAAAAGACCAGTACGAAACCGGTGATAATAATCCATATGCATCCTGCCTGGATTTTCGATTGCCTTATTCAACAGTTCATCTATACGGCGATGGTCATTTGTAAAAAATTGATAAAGCGGTTTGTTCATACTTTTCTTCTCTTTATAACCAATTCATATTGCCAATAGCAATACTGATAAAGGAATATTCTGCTACTACTGTTTTCTGTTTTTTAAAGGATGAAAAATTTAAACATTTTTCACCTGATTATTATCACATTCAGCAGTATCAGAAAGGGGAACAAGGTACACTTTTCTAATAATTATTTAGACACAACGGATTGAATATATTTAGTCTTTTGTAAATGGTTTGTGGGGGCTCAGACCAGGGAGGAAATTCTTTTTATTAGTTCAATGCATGCTCTGCCATTGTGATAAGGGCATTTCCAAAGGCCTGCTTTATCTTCATCCATTATTGTATTATCTTTCTTTACTCCCCAAAACCATTCTCCATTTTCTTTATCGAGGAGGTGTTCCTGAATAAATTCCCAGGAAGAAACAGATCGTTGTAAAAAACTTTCGTCTTGCGTAATTTGCCATGCGTTAAAAAATCCAACCATTGCTTCTGCCTGTGGCCACCAGTGCTTTTCTTTTATAAGATGGTCTTCATCAAGATCATTCTCATACCAAAGTCCTCCATCTGTATCCAGCCCATCTGTGGACGCGTTGGCTATCAATACGGATTTCTCTTTTACCTTTTTTAAAAGTGAAGGATTATCAATGACAACTGCCGCTTCCTCAACGAGCCAAGCGGCTTCTATATCGTGGCCATAAGAAATGATGTTTGATCTTTTATTCCACTTTTCATCAAAAAATAAAATAAGATGATTCGTTTCCGGGTCGATAATATGGTTGAGGAAAATGAAAATCAATTCAGTAATTCTTTCCTGCAGCTTTTCGTTTGTCCATACCCGGTAGAGATTCGCAAATGCTTCCAGCAAATGCAAATGGGTATTCATTGATTTTTTTTCATTAGCGTCTTTTTTGCTCAATCTGAGATCACCAATTTCTTTCCAATCTCTTGTCAGCGCTTCAATGTAGCCGCCGTTGTCATTATCGTAACTGTATTCTACGATTTGATTAAATAATGAAATTGCGAGTTCTTTTGCCTCTTCATTTTTGGTACCAATGTAATATTCGCTCAATCCATAAATTGCAAAAGCCAGAGCATAAATCTGCTTTTTAGTATCAAGCGGATTTCCTTTATAATCCACCGTCCAAAAGACTCCGCCAAATTCTTTATCAATAAAATGATCTCGTAAAAAGACAAAAGCAGTTTCTGCTGTTTGAAGATATCCTGGTTTATTGGTAAGATTATAGGCGGCAGAAAATGTCCACAATATCCGGCTGTTTAATACGGAGCCTTTTGGCGCTTCAGCAAAAATTTTATTGTCATTATCAATCTTACCATAGAAACCGCCGCTGACTTTATCAGTTGTATTTTTCTGCCAAAAATCAAGGATTTGGAACAATTCATTTTCCAAATCCTTTTTATATTTTATTAAAATCTCTTTCATGTCAGATCCTCAAATTTTTTCATTTTACTTATAAGGAATTATGCAGTAATGACTTTTCTTCTGTTTGACTATCAAGGTGTTTTTTGTAATGGTCATTCTTTTCAATATTACCCAAAATGGTTTGTATAGAGGCATCAGAAGTAAAACCATCTTCGGGAGTATTGACTGCATAATCCAGCAACTTTTCTATTGAGGAAATGGCCACGTGCATTTTTAAATCTGAAGAAGCATAATAAATAAATACTGTTCCATCTTCATCTGCAATCCATCCATTTGAAAAAAGCACATTTGATACATCCCCTACTCTTTCTTCGCCTTCGGGCGCCATAAAATATCCCGCTGGTTTATGAATTACTTTAATGATGTCCTTTAAATCTGTCATAAACATATAAAGCACATAACGCAGGCCACTCGCAGTATTCCTTACGCCATGCGCCAGGTGCAACCAGCCTTTTTCGGTTTTAATAGGCGCAGGCCCCAAACCATTCTTGGCTTCGTAAACCGTGTGGTATTTTTTTTGATCGATAATAATTTCCTTTTGAATTACCGCATTTTCAATGTCGTCGCAAAAGCCAATGGCAATGCCACCGCCCGAGCCGGCGTCCACAAAACCATCTTGGGGACGGGTGTAGAAACCATATTGGTGATTAACAAATTCAGGATGCAACACCACGTTTCTTTGTTGCGGTGAAGGTGTTTTTAAATCAGGTAATCTTTCCCAACTCAATAAATCTTTTGTACGAACGATACCGCATTGAGCTATAGCTGATGACTGATCGCTTTCAGGTGCACTTTCATCACGGCTTTCCGAACAAAAAAGCCCGTAGATCCAACCATCCTCATGAAGCACCAAACGCATGTCATAAATATTGGTCTCCTTGTGATTCCATGGAATCAAAGCGGGTTCTTTCCAAAAAGTAAAATGATCAATTCCGTTGTCACTCTCGGCAATTGCAAAAAATGATTTACGGTTCTTCGCTTCTACACGTGCAATCAGCACATATTTATTCTTAAATTTTATCGCTCCCGCATTGAAAACTGCGTTGATGCCAAATCTTTCCAGAAGAAAAGGATTGGACTCAGGATCCAGATCAAAGCGCCACTCAAGAGGCGTAAGTTGCGGAGTAAGCACAGGGTTTTCAAAACGATTATAAATTCCGTTAATAGATCTTTTCTCCTCATTTTTTTTGTGCGATAATTCTCTTTGCATCGTGTGCAGGTATTGTAACCTGTTCTGAAAATATTCGTTCATTTCTAAAGTTAATTTTACAATGATTAAGTGGTTTCTATTTAAATATTTTATATCCGATGAGGCATTCTACTTTTTCTTATTGAAGTATTTATAACGGTGGCAAAGAAATATTTCCGTCATGTTCTTTACTTCTTCTTTCTACGAGTTCGTTACTCACTTTCAACATCAACTGATCACTAAGTTTATAAAAAATTATAAATGCTGCAGATATAAGCGCGCCCGCTGCTGGAATAAAACTTAACATCATTCTGATGCCTGTTCGTGCTTCTTCTGTCTGCACCATATTCGCCTCAAAACCCCACAAAGCCAGCATCCAGCCGGTGATAGCACCGCCCAAAGTCCAACCTAATTTTTGCGACATGGACGAAGAAGAAAATATCAATCCCGTTGCCCTACGGCCCGTTTTCCATTCTGAATAATCTGCTATGTCGGCGTACATCGACCACAACAATGGAAAGACACTGCCGGCGCAAATGCTTATCAGGAATTGAAATAAAAAAATCAGGAAAATATTATTCTCAGTAAAGAAAAAGAAAATGCAGCTTAAAATACTGGCTATAACCATCGCGTATAAAAAAGTATTTTTCTTTCCTATCCGGTCTGAAACTGGTTTTGCCAAAATAACACCAATAATATTTGCCGCTTGCCCTAAAACAAGATAAAGCGTGCTGTAATTAATAGCCACATCCAGCAAGGGTAGCTGAAAAGCTTCCTGCGTATGGAAATAATATTTAAAATAATATATGGTAGATCCGTCACGCAAAGAATTAAATACCAGCGTAGCAACTCCGGCACCCAAAAGAATAAACCATGGTTTGTTCTTAGCTAAATTAAGAAGGTCGGCTTTTAAAGATGTCTGTTGTTCTTTGGGCGGCTTTACTCTTTCGCGAGTCCACGAAAAAGTAAAAAAGAATAAAACAGCAGCGATAATTCCATAAATAATAACAGAATCCTGCCATCCTTTTCCAGTATTGATTCCTGTAGACGTATGGCTGAGAGCGGCTACCAGCGGTTCTGCCGTTGCCAACACCAGAATGCTTCCTGCAAAAGCAAAAACAAAACGGAACGTTGCCAGTGTAGTGCGTTCTTTAATGTTTGAGGTCATGACTCCCATCAAAGAAGCATAAGGCACATTGATGAAGGAATAAACCATCATCATTAATGTGTAGGTTAAGTAAGCGTAAATTAATTTACCGCCTGTGGTAAACCCTGGAGATGAAAAAGTAAGAATACCTGCGATGGCAAACGGTATGGCCATCCATAAAAGAAATGGTCTGAACTTTCCCCATCTGGTATTTGTCCTGTCGGCAATTACCCCGATAATCGGGTCTAAAAAAGTATCCCAGATCCTGGTAATTAGAAACATGGTACCGGCAGCAGCAGCAGCTATGCCGAATACATCCGTATAAAAAAATAATAAATAAACTGAAAATAATTTCCAGAACATGGAAGATGCAAAATCACCAAACCCATACCCGATTTTCTCTTTTAATTTTAGCGATTGATTCATTTGCAAATAGTTTTATAACCCCATTCAAACTTCTCTCTTTCGGAGAGGGGTTTGCTCTGTTAGAGATTGCGTATTTTATTTTTTAAAAATTGTAAAATTTAAATTCACGTTATTTGTTTGTTTACTGTTAAGCCTCATCCCAACCTTTCTCCAAAGGAGAAGGACGCGCTTTATTAAATCCTACTCATACACACTTTTATAACTCAAATCTTTTTGAAATAAAATATTGGGCTTCTTAGAAAATTTTATAAAATCTTTTTCTGAAACCTGGCCTTTATAAGGTAAATAATATTCTGGCGGCCCCGAAATCTTAAAACCTGCATTACGCCATGCTAATGCATACGATATTTTATGATGATCCAATGCTTTTAGCAAAACTTGTGTCCACCAGGTACTGTCCGGCACCTCGCTGTAACCAAACTCAGTAAGCGCGGGTATTTTGTCTCTTGCAGATGCAATCTCTGTCAGCATGGTAAGCATCGTATCCGCGGAATGAATAAATTCTTTATTGCCTTCTTCGCCGCCTTTTCTTTGGTAAATGTCAAAGCCTAAAACGTCCACCCATTCATTGCCGGGATATTTTAGCAAATAGTCTTCTTTAGAAGCAAATTGATCGGTGTTGTACGCATATAAAAGTTGGTGAACATGTTTGGTATCTCTTAAATAAGAAATGGTAGAATGCCACATTTCTTTAAATTCTTCAGGCATGCAATGATCCTTGCCCCACCAAAACCAGTTGCCGTTCAGTTCATGAAAAAGCCGTAGTATAACGGGAATGGGTACACCGTTTTTATCTTTTAGTGTGACGATAAAATTGGCCACTTTATCTAACCAACTTTTATACAATTCATTTTTTTCGCCACCGGGCAAAATGGAAGCTACGGTTCCGGGAGCCGGATCCCATGCGGTTTTCCCGGTTAACGGATTATTCAAATGCCAGCTTAA
>JBDTHD010000232.1:0-4050 GCA_039937075.1 Ginsengibacter sp.
TGAGAAGTCATGGATAAAAAATGCCATAATCGGTTTGTTTCTTAAAAGTACCATGGGATGTTCCTTTTTCAAAAAAACATTCTTCTCCCCCGCCCCTCTTTCCAAATTCCGGTTTTACAATTCCCAACTGATAGCCGTCATTTTCCAGAGGAAGCACATGAAAAGACCAGGCTATTTTTTGCGAGTTCGGAAGGGCATACCGTTCCACCGGATCGTCTTTCGTATTCACACAATCTTCATAATCTTTTTTGGTAGTCGTAAAAGATCCGGGCAATAAACAATTGTTGGTTTTATCAATCCTTCTGTCGTCATCGTAAGCAGACAACCGTGTATAATATAATTTACCATCGGGATAAATAACGGAACTTTCTTTTGCAGAAGAAAACCCTGCAATGCCTGGCTGCGGCGCATCAAGAGAAGTGATGACACCAATCATTTTGATGTCTTCCATCTCCCGGTATTCTGCAGCTCTTACTGAATCATTGAATCCATTTGAAAAGATCGTTTTCAAATTGTCTGTTTTTTGTTGATCATTTTCCACTATCAATTCTGCATTTAAAACAATCAGTTCCTTTGGTGCAAATTCTTCTTTAAATTTTGCCTGGATGATTTGATATCCCATGCCTGTTTCCGGCATTGATATTAATTCTTCCTGCTGATTTGGAATTACTTTGTAGATCATCTTTGAAGATTTTGTACTAAATATAGGAAGTTTCAGTCGCTTATAAGAAAGAGAAATATAACCAATTTGTTTGTTTACTGTCAGATGCCGGAAGCGTCCCGTTCCTATTGTATCAATACCGAAACACCTACTGTATCAAAACCGAACAGTTTTATTTTATTTTAAAATCTAAAATATTGACAATCAAGGTAAAAATATATGGCTTAATTTTTTGAGCAATTAGGTGAGTTGAATCACAAATAGAGGAAATAAAAGTAATTAGCTAATGTGCTGATCAGCCAATTTGATAAGTAAGAAAACAAGAATTTGAGTTATTTGTTGGTTTACTATTGTAGCAGTTACCTATAAACGAAAATGAATTATGCTTAAAAACTATTTCAAAACTGCATGGCGGAACGTGAAAAAACATAAGGGATTTTTCGCGCTCAATTTTGTTGGATTGTACATTAGCGTTCTTTCTTGTTTGCTAATTGCACTGATTATATTGCACGAAACAAGCTTCGATAAAGCGACAACCAATAATGCCAATATTTATAGGATAGTAGAAAGTTCTGTTTCGTCAAATGGGAAAACTTACACCCCTGTAACCCAATACCCACTGGCAACGGCGTTACGCGCGGCTATGCCGGATGAGAAAATGATATCCCAAATACATTATTTAACCAGGGGCCTTATCTCTTTTGGTAATAAAAAATTTGAAGAGGAAAAAATCATTTTTACAGATTCTGTTTTCCCCGGGCTTTTCCCGATAAAAGTAAAACAAGGCAGCATAAAAAGAGTTTTGTCAGAACCGGGATTTGCCATTCTTACGGAAACAGTAGCGCATAAATTTTTCGGAAATGCAGATCCGGTCGGAAAGCGTTTTAGATTGGAAAACCTTGTTGACTTGCAGGTAGCTGCTGTAATAGCGGACGCCCCTTCCAATACCCATTTGCCTTATAGTCTGCTCATTTCATTTTCCAATTTAAAGTCTGAATTTGCCGGAGGTCTTCCCCTGGATCAATGGGGCGTTAGCTCGCAGGGATTTACCTACATCGGCCTGCAAAATAAAAATGAAGTGAAGCACACAGAAGCGGAGCTTGCTTCAATAGCCAAAGAGCATTTGAACGAGGAAAAAAAAGGAGAGATTACCACTCTTTCGCTTCAGCCTTTGCCCGATATTCATTTCAATCAATTGTATGCAGCGCAAAATCCTTCCTATACCATAAATTATGATTATTTGTACCTAACGGGCGCTATCGGGTTGTTCCTGATTTTAGCCGCGTGTATTAATTACGTCAATCTTTCTACGGCGCTTGCCATTAAAAAGTCGAAAGAAGTGGGTATTAGAAAAACCTTAGGTGCTACGCGCAATGAGCTTATCAAACAATTTTTGTCAGAAACATTCTTCCTTACCGGTTTTGTTATTGTGGCAGCCGCTTTCTCTGTCCGGTTTATTCTTCCGTCGTTAAATAATTTTTTAGGCAGAAATATTCCTCTGGACTGGCTTCATTTAAATAGCGCACTTATATTAATTGGATTATGGTTATCAATTTCAATTTTATCAGGGTTATATCCCGCGCTGGTATTATCGGGATTCAATCCTGTTACTGCACTAAAAAGTAAAGCTGCCACACCAAAAGCATCTGTAAATAATTTGCGGAGAGGCTTGGTGGTTTTCCAGTTTTTAACGGCGCAGATTTTAATAATCGGCGCGTTGGTAGTGGCCAAACAAATGAGTTTTATTCAATCTAGATCATTAGGGTTTAATAAAGAAAATGTTGTTGACATTTTTCTTCCGGAAAACAAGCCAGAGAAGTTGAAATTATTGCACGATAAATTATCCGCGATTCCGGGAATTCAAAATTTTAGTTTTTCATTGGGTGCGCCTGTTTCAAGGGATGGCGTTTCAACAAGCTTTAATACAAAAGAAAAATATTCAACTCAAAAAATTGACGTATCTGTAAAAGCCGCGGACGACAATTATTTGAAAACTTATGGATTGCAGTTAAAAGCCGGGCGCTGGTTTGATGCCAATGACGAAAAAAGGATTGATAATTCAATTCCCGATTCCTTAAAAAATTATGCGTTTGTTTTGAATGAAACTGCAGTTAAGGCACTCGGCTTTTCTTGTGCGCAAGATGCAATTGGCAAATATGTAACTTTTGGAATGAATGACATTTCAGCGCCGGTTATTGGCGTGGTAAAAGATTACAATACTTCGTCTTTGCACGATGTTATTAAGCCCGTGCTGATGATCGAGTTTCCATTCTTTTATTATGATGCCGGCATCCGGTTGACAAGCGCCCATCCTGCTTCCACGCTGGCTGCGGTAGAAAAAGCCTGGTCGTCGGTGTATTCGGAACATTTATTCGAGAGCAATTTTTTAGATGAAAATATTGCCAAACTCTATAAAAATGATAAACGGACACAGCAATTATTTTACATCTTCGCATGTCTTTCAATTTTAATTAATGTGCTGGGACTTGTTGGTTTGCTTTCGTTTATGATCGAACAAAAGACCAAAGAAATAGGCATAAGAAAAGTATTAGGAGCTTCCATCAAAGACATCTCTTTTATTTTATCTAAAGATTTTTTGCGCTTAATCGTTATCGCATTTTTTATAGCAGCGCCTGTTGCGTGGCTGCTCATGAATAAATGGCTCCAGGATTTTGCTTATCGAACATCTATAAGCTGGTGGATTTTTGTGGTGGCAGCTTTGTCGGCGTTTGTTATAACGTTTATTGCGGTTGGATTTCAAACCATAAAAGCTGCAATTGCCAACCCGGTGGAGAGTTTGAAAAGTGAATAAATTTAATTACCCAATATGCTGATTGGACAATTAGAAAACAAGAATATTAATTATTAGTTGGTTTACTACATATAACAGTCACCTATAAACGAAGACAAATCATGTTTAAAAATTATTTTAAAACTGCATTCCGCACCTTATCAAAAAATAAATTTTATTCTGCTATCAATATCAGCGGGCTTGCTGTGGGGCTTGCTGCGGCCATTATGTTATTAATGTGGGTGCAAAATGAATTGAGCTATGATAAATTTAATAAAGATTATCAGCATATTTACCGGTTGAGCAGCCAGCTAAAATCGAATGGCGAAAACATGACATGGACTGGCGTTCCAGGCCCTTTGGCATTTTTTGCCAAATCAATTCCACAGGTTCAATCAATAGTACGAACACAGTATTTATTTGACCAGGTTCTTTCAGACAAAGACAAGAATAAGATTTTAGACGGTAATAAAATCGGGGTCGTAGATAGTGGTTTTTTTAAGATGTTTTGTTTTCATTTGATCAAGGGCAATCAAGCCAGCCTTTTCCAGAATTTAAATTCTATTATATTAACAAAAGCTACCGCAGAAAAATTATT
>JBDTHD010000233.1:0-6888 GCA_039937075.1 Ginsengibacter sp.
ATTTAATCCTTCGATATTTATTATTTCATCGGCGTCAAATTCTTCCTCATTTATTTTAGATAGGATGCCATTTTCAATAAAAATATTTTTAATTTTTCCGTGGAAAGGAGAAGAGGGAGAAAATATCTTTGCGTTTTTAATTAAAACCTTCATTAGGTTTATAGTAGAATTTTATTGCGGCAAATTTAGAGGAAAATTTGTAAATATGTTATTTCGTTTAGATTCTAATTTTATTCTAATTTATTTTTTTCATTTTAAAGTAAAGAATGGGAAAATTAAATGTAGTAAAGCGATAAATAAGTAAGATTTTTATTCCAGGTTAAATTATCTCACAGGCTTTTTCTATTTTAGAATTGTATCAGAGTGAGTTATCCTTTGTATATAAACCGGGTTTTCATTTTCTACAAAATACATTTCAATTTTTCCTTTATTTTTTGCGGCTATTTTACCACGATAAGTACATTCGTATTTTTCTTTTATTAGTTCATAAGTGGTCCGTGAAATATTTATTTTATTCGCTTCGCTGTTTTGCTCCATTCGCGACGCGGTGTTCACCGTGTCGCCCCAAATATCGAAAGCGAATTTTTTTTCTCCTACAACTCCGGCAACCAGCGGGCCCGTATGAATTCCAATCCTGATATCAAAATAGCTGTTTTCACTTCCATTTAACTTTAATTCTTTAATCGCTTCTATAATATCAACAGCGGCTGCTACTGCATTTAATGCATTGTGAGAATTAGCGTCAGGAACTCCGCTTACACACAAATAGGAATCGCCAATGGTTTTAATTTTTTCCATTTTGTATTTGTAAACAATCGAATCAAACCTGGTAAAGCAAGTGTCAATAATATTTACCAATTCTTCCGGCGAAAGGTTTTCGCTTTTGCTGGTAAAGTCTTTAAAATCAGTAAATAATACCGTTGCTATTTCATAGCTGCGGGGCTTGGTTCGGCCGGTTTGTTTTAACTCGTTGGCCACATCTTCAGGCAAAATATTCAGCAGAAGATCGTCTGATTTTTTCTTTTCAATTTCAAGCTCATTCGTTCGTTCTTTTACTTTATTTTCAAGTTCGCTATAAAATAAAGCATTCTCGATCGATACAGCCATTTGCCCCGCCAGCAATTTTAAAATTGCTACTCCCTTTGTAGTAAATGCCCCGGAAGTAAGATCATTTGCGAGATAAATAACCGCCTGTATTTTTCCCATATTCATAAGAGGAATACAAAGAATAGATTTGCATCCATTACTTTTTATAAAGTCATCGTTACCAAAAAGTTCGCTTTTACAGGCATCATCAAGGATAACCGTGTCCTGTGTCAAATACACATAATTTACTACAGACTCAGCAAGGAGATGACTTCCCGAAACAGGAACAGACTGTAATATCTTCAGGTCTTCATTATCGGCTTTTATTTCAGCTTCAATGTATTTTTCACCATCTTTTTCCATGATTAAAAAACCATTTTGAGCTCCAGCATTTTCCAAAATAATCTCCATCATTTTCTTAAGCAATTTTGGCAATACAATTTCGCCCGCCAATGCCGCTGATGCCTTAACGACGGTTTCCAGGTCTACGTTTGAGGATTCGTGTTGCTGCCCTTCCAGTTGACTCTGCCATTCAACGCCACCGCCGCCTCTTAATTGAACATAATGGTTTTCCATCTGCTTCAATTTGGCAAGTGCCCCCCAACGTTTGTAAACACGATATGCATTTTGCAAATAAAAATTAGCCAGCAAATCCTGTTTGGTATTTAAGAAAAAACGCCCAGCTCGCTCCCATGTATAGGCCAGATCGCCTGTGATGTTTATCTGTGTTGCGGCTTTTAGCGCTTTGTCGTACAAAATTTTGGCTTCTTCATTATTTCCTTGCAAATAATTATATTCCGCCTCCAGTAAGAATATCTTGTGGCTATAATCTGCCGGACAATATTTTTCATATTTCCTTATAGCATTGATATCCTTCGCGACTTGTTTTAATATTGATTTTTTTGAAACAGTATCTGGTATCACATCTGTTATCAACAATGATCGATAGAAATAAAACAGTGGATATAAAGTAGTTCCTTTTACACTTTCCTGGTATTTTTCGGCCAGTGGCGCATATTTCCTGGCATTGTCAGTTAAGTTAAATATTAGAGCCAGCTGCAATTTTTGAAGGTATAGATTTTGAAAATAGATCTCATTATTTTTAGTTACTTCTGCGTTATCCATTTCGGATTCGTCAAATATTTTGCCTGAAAGAACGTCTGGCTTTTCAGTTTCTTCTACCAGGTTTAAAATAGATTGATGAAATAACCTCAATCTTCTGAGCGTAAGATCCTGTTGGAATTTTTCAATTTTTAATTCCAGCGATTCAGCTTTTTTAGAAAGCTCTGCTAAAGGATATCCCATAATAAAGAACTGGTAAACGATATTATGAGCTGCATAAGATGCGTATTCATTATCACCTGATTCCAACCCAATGGTAAATGCTTTTTCAAGATCAGGAATCGTTTCTGTAATCGGAACCCTGCGATGAACGAGAAATAAATTGTTGGTAGCGATAATTGAGGCAACAAGTTCTTCAGCATGGATTTTTTTTGCAAGGTGCAAAGCAATTTCCCCAAAGCTGATTCCCTTATCAATTTCATTTAAAAAAACACTTAAAATGTAACCATAAGCTGCAAAACTAAAAGGTGATTTTCTCGACAAGCCATCAGAAATAGTAAGCTTAATCATCTTGAAAGCGAGAAGTGGAACAAGGTCTGGAACCGCAAAAAATGACGCCGAAGAAATGTCCGACAAAATACGCATGGCTGCATTTTTTTCGGGATCCTTCATTTCCGGCAAATTATTATAGTATTCCATCGATTTATTGCGAAGCAGAAACTTTATTTTTATAAGATCTTTCATCACCACTAATTTGCCGGGTTTTAGCGGAAGATGAATACCCATTTTTTTAAGGATAGTTAAGCCGACTTTTACTGCTTCGTAAGTTTTGTTTTGTGCAATCAGTTTTTTGATATCTATTTCATACCCTTTTACTGAGTCAATTAATGATTTACTATTTTTTGAAATTATATCTATATGTAGATCTACTTTTTCATAATCGCCGGAAAGGTAAGCTGCTTCAGCCGCGTTGGCGGTAAGTTGTAATATAAAGTCGTATTGATTGTCCCAATCTTCTTTATCCAGGATAGCCAATCCTTTTTCAAAATAAAATAAACCCTGTGAAAATGCGGTAGAAGCAATTGCTTTATTACCAGCTTTTAAATTAAGTCTTGCAAGATTGTTTTTTTCTTTTTTGTCGGTAATTTTTTCCGCACCCAGGTTCCATTGCTTTACAATGTCGAACAACTTTTCGTCAAGCTCATTTTCACTGTAATTTGATGTTAAGCGTTGCCCGTTTATCAAATGCATGGCAGCTTTTTCATCGTCGGAAATCAGAGAATAAATTGTTTGTTGAATCCTGTCATGGGCAAACTTGTAATCGTCTTCAGAAACAATAATCAATCCTTCTGAAACGGAAAGATTCAATAAAGTCTCAATATTTCTTTCGCTCATTTGTTTTATAAGAGAAAGATTTCTTTTAGAAAAACTATTTCCGATTGTAGAAGCCGTTTTTAATAAATCAAGCGTTTCTTTAGGAAGTTTCAAAATGAATGAAGTCATCAATTCTACTACGTTTCCCGACACATTCATTTGCAAGATCAGATCAGAATTAAATTGCCATTGCAATGAATCAAAATCAAAATTTAAGAAGCCTTCGTCATAAATTGATTTTAAAAATTGTCTTGCATAAAACGGATTCCCTTTTGTTTTGGTAAAGATGATCTGCGAGAGCAAAGAGAGGTTTTCCTGCTTTGTAACCAACGTATTTTCAATAAGCTCAAAGATATTTTGATAATCAAGATCTTTTAATCCCACTTCTTCGAACAGCACATTTTCTTCTTTTAATTCATTTAATTTTTTATAAAGTGCATGGTCTTTATCGACTTCATTTTTACGATAAGAGCCAATCAACATCATGTAATCAATGTCGCGATTCTCACCAATAGTTTTAAATAAGCTGAGTGAAGAAGAATCTGCCCATTGAAGATCATCCACGAAAATGCAAAATGGAAATTCTTCGTCTGCGATGCTTTTAAAAAACCTTATGAATTCATAATTGAACCGGTTCTGTGCTTCTATTCCTTTTAGCTCCGGGGCGTTAGGTTGTTTGCCAATTAAACTTTCTATGCCCGGCATAAATTGCGTAAGGATGTTACCCGAATTCCCGATAGCTTCTTTTAATTTTTTCTTCCATTTGGCCTGGAAAATTTTATCTCCCACGAGAATTAATTGTGTGAGCTCATTGAAGGTCTGAATAATCGTGGTGTGAGGAGTTCCTGAACTGATCTGATCAAATTTTCCTTTTAAAAAAATTCCTTTTTTTTGTACTACCAAATTTTTCAGTTCTTCTACTAAAGAAGACTTTCCACTTCCTGAATTACCGGAAATAAGTATGTTTTTTTTTTGGCCTTTGGCGCATTCTTCATAAAAACCATTCAGTTTCTTTATTTCTTTTTGTCTTCCATATAATCTATTTGAAAAATTTAATTTTCCCGAAAAATCAGAATCGGCAATTTTAAAATTACTTTTACTTAAATCTTCAATTTTCCCGGTTTTATTAAGTTGTTCTAAACATTGTTCAAGGTCAAATTTTATCCCAAATGCGGATTGATAACGATCTTCAGCATTTTTGGACAGCAACTTCATCGTTATTTGCGATAAAATTTTTGGTAAATCCGGGTTGATCTTTTCAGGGTCTACGGGCGTTTTTGCGATATTTGCATACATCAACTCCAGGCGGGCTTCGCTGTCGAACGGTAACTGTCCTGTAAAAAGCCTGTAAAAAATTAATCCTAATGAGTAAAGATCGGCACGATGATCTATAGCGTGATTGATTCTGCCGGTTTGCTCAGGGGCAATATATTTTAGTGACTCAATTTCTTTTTCCCGAAAAGTAGTGATTCCTTCCTCGAATATATTTCCTAGTGTTGCCAATCCAAAGTCGATCAAATAGATTTTATTCGTTGACTGCTCTATAAGAATATTAGAAGGATGAATACGCCGATGGAAAATATTTTCTTTATGAAGATTCAAAAGAGCAGACGCTATATCTGTTGCTATGTGAAGTTGATGAATGAGGTCTAATTTTTCGGTGGCAAGAAGTTTATTCAAATCTTTTCCTTCGATGTACTCTAAAACAATTGACTCATTGCCGTCCAGTTTATCGCGTTTTACAGCCTTTCTGACATTGGTGCATTTAGATTTGGAACATATTTCAAATTCGTTTTCAAGTTGTGCCAATATTTCTTTAGAAGGAAATTCTTCTTTCAATACTTTTACGCATCTCGGTTTGCTCAATCCGTCCTTTTCAGACTTAATGATTAATGAATCAAAGCCATAATGAATAACATTTGAATGATCAATATTCTTTATCATTTCAGGATTGTAAAATTGAATTTAATTTTAGTTCTACAGCTTTCGCTAGGTTTCAGTGAGTTTAATAAGGATGTGGATTAGCATGAAATTAAATAAACTTTTGAACACATTGTAAAAATTATCATAGCGATAGGTTTAAATTATTTACTTTTAACATTTGAAAACCCAATTCATCCCGAAGAACTGCTTCAAATTCTTTTAATTTTTTTTAATGGCGAATCAAAATCCACTTACGTTGCTTACTCCTGTCAGGAAAGAGAGCTTCGATAAATTGAATGCGATACTTGAAAAATTTAAGGTTGGGTTAAATGAAAGTCTAAATGATAAATTTAATCTTTTAGGCACATTGCATTATGCGCGATGGTTTATTTTAGATGAAAGTTCGTTCAGGGACAAACCCGCTTTCCCTGTGAAAGAAAGGTTGGTATTTTCTTCCAATTTTGATGGAGATGAAGTGACGCACGTAGAAGGCCTCGTTTCGATATTTCCCGAGTATTTTGATGAATTGTATCAGTGCTGTGAAGGATATCCTGAAGCAGGCGAAAGAAATACTGAAAGCCGAAAAAATTATTTATTGAAATGGAAAGTGAGATCCGCAGCATTTTATATTGGTGCGCCCGGTAGAAGTTTGAAACAGATACAACAGGAGGACAAGCTGAAAAAATTTAGCTGGAGTTTTATAAACAATGGTAATTGGAAAGGCATTTCCGCTTTACAAATAAAAAATGCGCTGAAAGAGGAAGTTGATAAACATCCTGAATTTGAATGGGCTAAAAAAATGATAAAAATAAAAAATACTAATTGGCCAGGTATGATTTTAATGATTTTGATCATGATAATCTTTCTGCCTGTTATCATCATTTGGATTTTAGTGCTGCATTTCTTTTATGAAAGAAAAGATAAAAATTGTTATGATAAACGCAGCCATTTAAATGATGATTTGGTTGCACGGCTGGAGGAGGATGAAGACCTTATTAGTCAAAATCAATTTACGCAAGTATTGGTGATGAAACCCGGAAAAGTAAGGCTGCTCACTGTTCTATGGCAAATGTTATTTGCAAGAACACTCATAAAAAATTTATTTGTAAAAGGCAAGCTGATGGGAATTCCTACCATTCATTTTGCCCGTTGGGTATTATTTGATGATAACAAGCACATGATGTTTTTCAGCAATTTTGATGGAAGCTGGAATCAATATTTGTGCGATTTTATTGACAAATCAGGTTGGGGCTTAACCGGAATTTTCAGTAACACGGTCAATTTCCCCAAAACAAAATTCTTATTTATGGGAGGCGCTTATGATGAGGAGCATTTCCTGGCGTGGAGCCGTGGCACTCAGATTCTAACGCAGGTTTGGTACAGCGCCTATCATGATCTTTCTATTAAAAATATTGCGAACAATACTATAATTAGAAATGAGTT
>JBDTHD010000234.1:0-4467 GCA_039937075.1 Ginsengibacter sp.
TCATGCACCATTCTTGTTTCGAAAGGATTGCCATGAGAAGTAGCGGCAAATTTTGTAAATCCCTTTGCAAGCGGGTTGTACGTCGTGTGATGCATACCAAGAGGTATAAAAACATTTTTTTGATCAAACTGATCTAACGGCATTCCGGAAACTTTTTCTATTATTTCACCCAAAAGCATAAAGCCCAAATCGCTATAATGCCTTCCTGCTCCAACAGGATATTTTAACGGCAATTCGCCGATTATTTTATAAGCTTCCTGTTTATTGGACGCGCGATAAAAAAGCGGGTACCATGTAATGAGGCCGGCCGTGTGTGTTAGCAGGTTGCGAATAGTAATTTGTTTTTTCTCGCCCACATTAAATGCGGGAATATATTTACCTACCGGATCGGTTACTTTGATAAGTCCTCTATCCACCAGCAACATAATAGAAGTAGTAGTGCCGACTACTTTTGTGAGCGAAGCAAGGTCAAACATATCGCTTGTTGTCATTACTTCAGGATGCGCGAGCGGTTGGTTATCGTAATCATTTCTCTGGGCATATCCAAAAGCCTTTTTCATAAGAACCTGGTGGCCTTTTTTTATTTCGATTACCGCGCCCGGGATTACCTTATTATTTACTTCGCTTTGCAATACGCTGTCAACCGTTTTGGTAAGTTCTTCCCGCTTTATTTTCTCTGCGGCCTGCTGCGCGGATGAAACCAAAACACAAAAAGTGAAACAAAACAGGAGAGGGATGATTTTATGACGCATAATATTAAAAATACAGTAAAGCAATAAATTGACGCGATTTTTATTTTGGTGAAAATCGTATGGTGCTTTTGTTTTACTAAAGAAGATATGACGTGCTCAAAAAAGCCTTGTTACATTAATCTCTTTCTAATCGGTCAAATAGCAATGACAATTCTGACGTTAGTAAAATATCTTTAAAACGCTTTGATTTCAGACCCATATAAAGTTGCATATCGCCTGTCCATAATTTACCTCCAAGTTGTTTCGTCAATGCTACAAAAACCGTATCGTTAGTATCAATAGTTTTCAATTGCATTTCGGTGTTAATTAAGATATTCTGAGGTATAAGTCGTTCGTCAATAAATGTAATATTTTGCGTTACAATTTCCTCAAGTTCTAATAAACGGTCTTCTGGAAGCCTCGTTATTTTCAAAAGTTTATTTCTATGCCGTTGAATTTCTATTCTCAAATAATTGCAGGTGAAAAATTGAAAATGTTTCCGGGAACTCAAAAGGATTTTTGCAATTTGGCTATCTGAATTCAAGATGGCGCTAAAAACAATGTTTGTGTCAACGATAATCTTCATTTCACAAGTTTACTCCTGTTTTTAGTCCACCATTTAGCATTGATGTCGTCTGCGAGTTTGTCCACGTCTTTTTGGTCTACTTTAAACCCTGCGGTTAACTCTTTATAACGGGCATAATTCAAAAAATCTTGTAAGTCTTCTGTGTTTACCGTGGCGGATAACCTGACTATTACTTCTTTCGTTGTTCGTTCTATTACCATGCGTTAATTGTATTTATCCGAAGTTAAGATTTATTATTTTTTACTCATCCAAATAGGATATTAAAAATACAGTAAAGCAAGAAATTGACGCGATTTTTATTTTGATGAAAATGAACAAAGTACAGGTTAAGACGACGGCACATTATTCCGCAAGCAATTTCTTAATTTCTTTAGCCAGTGCATCCAAACCGCCGTCCTCGTAACCTACGCTTACATACCTGATAACGCCATGTTTGTCTATCAGAAAATTTTTCGGAATTCCTGTGGTTCCATATTTGTCCCAGATGCTTTTATCAGGGTCTATGCCTACCGGGAAGTCGATTCCCTTTTGCTTTAAGTCTGCAGCGCCCTTTGTTACGGTAGCCAAGGTTTCGCCCCTGGATATCGGCAGAAATACAAAATCTTTTTGTTTAAAGGGAGCCAATATTTTTGACGGTATGTCATAAAACTCCATCATGCAGGGCGCGCACCACGTAGCCCAAAAATTGAGCAACACCACTTTTCCTTTTAGATCCGCCAGGCTAATCTTTCTGCCATCCAACATCTGAACGGTAAAGTTGGTGGCAGTATCGTTTACGTGTAATTTGAATCCGTCATCCGTTTTTTGCGGCGCTGGTTGTTTGGGCTTTTCGGCATTTTCTTTATCCTGCTGTTTTTTTTCCGCTTCGGTAAGAAGGGAAACCATAATGATAAATCTTTTGTCATCGCCCACTTTGTCGCCAAATTTTTCTTTTAGCGCTTTCATCTCTTCATCGGAAACTCCTTTATTTATCCCTTTGATATAGCCCAGTTTTACCATGTTTTCTACATCTTGCATCGTTACGATTTTATCCCCCATTATCGCCACATAAGCGGGCTTATTGGCTACCGAAGTCTGAGCCGATGATTGTCGCGCTGAAATAAAAAGCAGGAACAGGATGCAATATATTTTCATGTTGATGAGGTTG
This sequence comes from Ginsengibacter sp., assembly GCA_039937075.1. Taxonomy (GTDB): domain Bacteria; phylum Bacteroidota; class Bacteroidia; order Chitinophagales; family Chitinophagaceae; genus Ginsengibacter. The sequence goes on from JBDTHD010000234.1 coordinate 2,465, forward strand.
TAGTAAGGTTCAGTAACCCAGGTTTTTTCTTCCGGGGTTGATGATTAAAAATACAGTAAAGCAGTAAATTATAAGGATTTTTATTTTGATGGAAATGAAGAGTGGAAAGGCAGTATATGCTAAACTTAATAAACTCGGTTTGAAACTCTTGATGAGCGAATTTCCGCTATAATTTCATCCGCGGTTTCTTCTGATTCATAAGCTCCAAATAGTGATTCCAAAGAAGTTGCGTTGATATTTTCCGATTTCAAAGATTGAGAAAGTTGGGAAATAAGGTCGAGTTTGCTATCCGCGTTTAGGTTTTTAAGAGCGCCGAAATAATAATCAGCATAACTTGTATGTTGAGTGGAAGAACTCATTTTTTTCGTTTTGTCAAACCTACGAAGTTTTGAACAATTCAACGGTATACCCCGCGAGGCTAAGCGTCTTACGGTTTATTAATTAATTTCCAATTCAGTTAATCTTACGCCTTTCGGTTAGGTTTTAAGAATACAGTAAAGCAATAAATGTTGATGATTTTTATTTGGTAAAAGTGCAAAAAGCACGAGCACAAACTTCGCGCTAACGATTAAACTTTAAACTTGCGCCAAAGTGTTCAAGGCTTTTTCCATTTGTTATAAAATCGCAGATCATTAGCCCGCCTTGAAATTATTTGAGCCATCATGGCGATACTTGCAAAAATGGTAAGAGGTAAGATTTTATGTTGGTTAATTGCAAGTATAAAGGGGACGCAGAGAAAAAGCGTTAAGACAATAATGGTATAAAGGCCCGTTTTAGAAGCAAAGAACGAGGGAGCAAATGCAATTTGATGCTGTTCTAAAAACTTATGGATGGATTCAATTACCGTATTTGTATTTTCTGAAGTCTCGCCTTGCCTGCGCCACGAAAACACTTGCTTGTTGCCGGATCTAAGTTTTAAAATCAAACAAACAAATCGTGAATTGGGAAATTGAATTTGATAGGAGTCAATATCAGCAAGGTTATATGTCCGGGTTTCCTTTTCTTCGTCGCCATTAAGTTTTGTTATGTCAAATGAAATTTTATCTGATTCAAGATTGATAACCGCCTTTCTTGTAAAAAGTTTCATCAGTGCTTTCAAGAAAATGAAAGGAGCTATTAAAAGAACGAAAATGAAAATGCTGAGCGGTTGGGAATCTAAATATCTAACTGAGAGGAACAAGCATGCAAGCAAGATCAACATGGTAATTAACCACTTCAAAGACAATTCTCTTCTATAAATAATGTACGAGTTAAATGTTGTCACACAGATTGGAATAAAATTTTATTGCGCAAAACGTTCGAGTGTTTTGGGGCAAGCGTGCGTTTTGTATTTCCTTGCTTAACCGAGTTTAAAAATACAGTAAAGCAATAAAATTTGATGATTTTTATTTTGATGGAAATGTAGAGTCATGGCGGGAGGGTTGCCCTTACGATTAAACTTCAAACTTGCGATAAATGGGGGAAGTAGTGGTGCCGTTTTTTAGTTAGCGACAGGATTTACCTGAATTTGGCCGCCAATTGCTTTCAAAACTTTCATTATTGTGGCAAATTGGGGTTTGGCTCCGTCGGAAAGGGCTTTGTATAAGCTTGGTCTGCTCAATCCTGTTTGTTCGGATATTTTTGTCATACCTATAGCTTTCGCAATATGCCCAATTGCATTTATTATATCTGCATTATCGCCTTCTTCCAAAACGGTATTAAGATATTCGGCCATCATTTCTTTGCTGTCCAAATAATCTGCTATGTCAAATTTTGAAGTAACCATTTTACAATGTTTTTAAAGTGTTCCAAATTTCCTTCGCTTTCTTTATATCTTTTTGTTGAGTGGATTTATCTCCGCCTAATAGTAAGACAATTATTTTTCCGTCTTTTTCTCCGAAGTAGATCCTATATCCTTTTGCAAAATTCACGCGTAATTCTCTAATTCCGCCTCCTACAGGTTTGCAATCTCCAAAGTGGTCATCGTTTTCAATTTTTTGAAGTCTGAATAGGATTTTAGCTTT
>JBDTHD010000235.1:0-5311 GCA_039937075.1 Ginsengibacter sp.
AATTCAAAAATATTTAAAGCGGCTGTGTCGTCAATATGAATCGGAGCCGATGAAAGGCGGTTAATTCCTTTTTTATAAAGCTCTTCCATTTCATGCTGCTCCAATCTTCCGCGTGCAATCTTTTCTAACAGAATTCCGCTTTCAGCACTTAAAATTCTTTGTACCAGTTGGCTGGCGCTCATTTCCAAAGAAAAGAAACCAACTACGGTCGGCTTTGTAGGATGAAGCGCGGCATTACGGGCAAGGTTAAGCGCAAATGCAGTTTTACCAACTGACGGACGCGCGGCAAGAACAATCAAATCACTTGGTTGCCAGCCGTAAGTTACCCGATCAATAGCTTCAAAGCCTGTAGGCACACCGGTAATTTCATCCTGGCGTGTTCTCAGGTCTTCAATCCGTTTGATAGTATTTACCAACACTGATTCAATACTGGCGTAATCTCTTTTCAGGTGCTTGTTGGTGATATCAAAGAGTTTTGATTCTGCCATGTCGAGCAATTCAAAAACATCAGTGCTGTCTTCATAAGCGTCGCCGATTATCTCGCTGCTTATTTTTATCAACTCTCTTTGAATAAACTTCTGTAAAATAATCCTGGCGTGAATTTCAATATTCGCGGAAGAAAATACAGCATTGGTTAACTTGGTTATGTAAAACGGGCCGCCTACCAAATCAAGTTCTTCTTTGAATTTTAATTCTTCCACTACGGTGAGAAGGTCAATCGGCGAATTCTTTTGTTGCAACCCTTGCATCGAACGAAAAATACGCTGGTGAGCTTCTATATAAAAACATTCCGGAGTTAAAATTTCAATAATAACATCAAATGCATTTTTTTCTAACATGATGGCGCCTAACACTGCCTCTTCCAGTTCTTTGGCTTGCGGCGGTATTTTTCCAAAAGCCATTGAGCCCAATTCAAGAGAACCTGTTTTTCGCCGTTTCCTATCTTTATTTATGTTGGTAAATTCCATTTTTCAATTCTCAATTAAGAGTAGTCAATTTTTTATTTTTAAGAAATTCGTAGGGCATTTTCATAAGGTGGGCAGCTAAGGTAAAGTATCAAAATCTAATTTAAGAAATTGTTAAGTGCTTATATTTATCCAGTTGAACTGCACATTAAAATCAACCTGATTTACAGGGTTATCAACATATTTTTTCTGGTTTTACCCAATTTAAAAAAAATTTCCTTTTTTTTGATAGAATAATGCACATTTCAATGTGTAGAAAATATTTACGCTTTTTGGAACGATTTCCGGTTTAAAATGATTAAAAAAAAATTATCAGAAATAATGTTTTTTGGCCAGCATATCGTCTATTCTTTGATGAAAATGAGGCCAGTCAATTCTTTCCCTAAAAGAGAAACAATATTCCTAACTACTTCTTTCTTATTTTTGATGTTCTTTAAAATTACTAGAATATTTAGATAAAACACATAAAGATTAGTTATAATTGGCTTTTAGAATATTTACCCATAGATGAGGCCACTTTAAAAATTACAGGCAACCCCCAAAAGATAGCGGAAATATTGACTTCTGTTGGCCTGGAAGTGGAAAGCCTTGAAAAATATGAACAGGTAACGAATGGTTTGGAAGGATTAATTATCGGTAAAGTAATTACATGCGAAAAACATCCCGATGCTGATAAATTAAAAATAACAACGGTTGATAACGGCAATGGTGAAACGCTGCAAATTGTGTGTGGCGCTCCAAATGTTGAAGCAGGCCAAAAAGTAATTGTAGCGCCGGTTGGCTCAACGCTTTACCCGGTAAAAGGTGAACCATTTTCGATAAAAAAAGCAAAAATCCGAGGCGCAGAAAGTAATGGAATGTTGTGTGCGGAAGATGAAATCGGATTAGGTGTCAGCCATGCCGGAATAATTGTTTTGCCTAAAGAAGCGAAAACAGGAATGGCTGCAAAGGAATATTACAATTTATATTCCGATTGGATTTTTGAAATCGGGCTCACGCCCAACCGAATGGATGCAATGAGCCACCTTGGTGTAGCAAAAGATGTGTGCGCTTATATTTCGCATCATTTTAGAAAAACTACCCGGATAATTTCGCCGTTAAAAAATAATTTTAAAGCAGATAACCATTCACAATCTGTAGAAATTGAAATAAAGAATCCGGAAAATTGTGAACGATATTCAGGAGTTTGCATTTCAGGAATTAAAGTGGCAGAGTCACCGCAATGGCTGCAAAATAAATTGAAAAGCATCGGGCTTCGGCCACTGAATAATATTGTAGACATTACCAATTTCATATTGCATGAAACAGGCCAGCCTTTGCACGCATTTGATCTTGATAAAATAAAAGGAAACCTGCCTGCCGGACAGGCAGGAAAAGTAATTGTAGAAACCCTTTCGCCGGGCACTTCTTTTATCACGCTTGATGAAAAGGAAAGAAAATTGAGCAATCACGATATCATGATTTGTAATGGCAATGACGAACCCATGTGTTTTGCGGGAGTCTTTGGTGGTCTAAATTCCGGCGTATCTGCGCAATCAACGAATTTATTTCTTGAAAGCGCGGTTTTTAATCCGGCTGCCATCAGGAAAACAATGTTATTGCACAACCTGAGGACGGATGCAGCCATTCGTTTTGAAAAAGGAATTGATATCAGCAATACGGTAAATGTTTTGAAGCACGCCGCTATGATGATAAAAGAAATTGCAGGTGGCGAAATTTCGTCTGATATCACAGATGTTTATCCTGTTCCGAGAAAGAAAAAGGAAATCACTCTATCAAACTTTTACCTGAAAAAGATAAGTGGAAAAAATTATCATCCCGACACTATAAAAAACATTTTAACCTCTCTTAATTTTAATATTGTAAGAGAAGGAATAGACAGCGTTAAAGTAGAAGTGCCTTTTAGTAATGCTGATATTTCCATTCCGGCTGATATTATTGAAGAAATTATGCGCATTGACGGGCTGGATAATATTGAGATTCCGACTGCCATTACTATTACGCCGTCGATTGATAAAGGATTAATGAACGCTTCTCAGAAAGAAAAAATAACCGGGTGGCTCACGGGAAATGGTTTCCATGAAATATTTACCAATTCAATTACAAACAGCCAGTATTTTGATGATAAAACCCTTGCTACCACTGTGTCCATTATTAATAGTTTGAGTGAAGGCTTAAATGTAATGCGCCCATCAATGTTGCCGACGGGGTTGGAATGCCTATCCTATAACCTGAACCGAAAAAACAACAATCTTCTTTTCTTTGAATTTGGAAAAACATATTCTAAAATTGAGACTAAGTATAAAGAAAAGCAAAACCTGGCTATTTATATCACGGGCAATCAAAATGAAAATAACTGGAACGGCGCTTCAAAAAAAAGCGATATGTTTTTTGCAAAAGGAATTTGCGAAGCCATCTTTTCTTTGGTCGGCATCCGGAATTATAAATTTGAAGTTTCGGAAAATAACGACCTTAATGAATGCATAATGGCTTCTATAAAAGATAAAAAATCCGTGGTGGCTGGCTCTGTTAATAAAATCCAGCTAGAAAAATTTTCAATAAAACAACCTGTTTATTTTATTGATTTTGATTGGGAGAACTTATTATCAGCAACGAAAAAAGAAGATGTTGCTTATGAACCGGTTCCAAAGTTTCCACAAGTTAAGCGCGACCTTTCTTTACTTGTTGATAAAAATATAACTTATAAAGAAATTGAAGAATTGGTCAAATCTTTGCACATTAAGAAATTACAGAGCATTCACTTGTTTGATATTTTTGAAAACAAAAGATTGGGAGAGGATAAAAAATCTTTTGCCATAAATTTTACTTTTCTTGACAAAGAAAAAACGTTGACGGATGAAGAAATAGAAGCGATGATGACTAAAATTATTTCCAATCTGGAAAATAAATTAAATGCTGCAATAAGAAGTAATGGCTGAAAACATTGACATTCATATTAAACAAATACAATCGAAATTACAGTTGCTGTTGAAAAAGCATTCTTTAATATTGAAAGAAAATGAATTGCTTCAAAAAGAAAATAGCGAAATAAAATCAAGGTCTAAAGAGTTGCTTGAAAACAACGAACAACTTAAAATGCAGGTGAATATTTTAAAAACATCGGCGGGACAACTCGAAGGAAAAGAAAAGTCAGATTTTGAAAAAAGCATTAACAGGTATGTTCGAACAATTGATAATTGCATATCCGTTTTAAATAAATAGCGATGGCAAATGAACCGCTGATACCGCTCAATATTGTGATAGGCGACAGAAATTACCGGATAAAGATTTTATCTGCTGATGAAGAAACGGTAAGAAAAATATTAAAAATAATCAACGACAAAATCCTTGAATTTAAAATGCAATTCGCCGGAAAGGATATGCAGGATTATATTTCAATGGTTTTAATTTGGTACGCTACGCAAACAAAAGAAGATACTTCTGAATTTTTGAGCAATGATTTATTGGAATCATTATTAAAATTGGAAAAACAATTAGACGAAGCGGTAAAATAAAAATCCTGCCGATTTGTTCGTTTACTGTAAAAATATTTTTTTAGTGGCCTCGCCAGGAATCGAACCTGGATCTGGAGCTTCGGAAACTCTTATACTATCCATTGTACGACGAGGCCAAAAAAAGTTACTAGTTAAATAGTTTATTATTTGAAGAAGATCTAAAATTTCAATAACTAAATAATTAAAATGATCAACTATGTCCAAAGGCTGCAATATTACTTCCAAATATTTTAACGGCAATGGCTAACAAAATAACGCCAAAAAATTTTCTTACTACAATCAATCCGCTTGGGCCCAAAGCTTTCTCTACCCAATTTAAAGATTTCAATACCGTAAAAATAATCACGCAGTTTATAATGATACCAATTAGGATATTGATGTCGTGGTAATCAGCTTTTAAGGACATAACGGTTGTAAGCGTACCCGAGCCCGCAATAAGAGGAAAGGCAATCGGGACGACACTTCCACTTTTAGGATTGTTGTCTGGCTTAAAAAAATCGAGCCCTAAAATCATTTCAAGCCCGATGATAAAAATTACAATGCTTCCGGCCACAGCAAATGATTCTATATCAAGCCCCAGCAGATTTAGAAATGGCTGACCTAAAAACAAAAACAGGATCATAAACGCGCCTGAAGCAATTGTGGCCTGCGTAGAACGTATAACGCCGCCCATTTTATCTTTTAAAGAAATTAAAATAGGAATAGAACCCAAAATATCAATCACAGCAAAAAGCGTAAATGTGATGGTGATAGATTCTTTCAGCGATATGTTTCCGAAACTAGCCATACATTTTTTAGCAAATGTACTTCAGAAGTGTTATTGCCAAAAAA